>JALZID010000065.1 GCA_030860485.1 Pseudomonadota bacterium
TCACCATAGCCAACAATCATGGCTTATGCCTCAGCTTTGTTCAGTTGCTTCACCGGTACTATGGAACTGTCCGACTCGCCACCATCGTGCATCACGGCCGTACCCTTTTAGGTTCTCCGTGCGGACCCGGGCAACCACACCCCAAGGCCAATGGCGGCGCCTCCCGGGTCCCGTACAAGATGTTTCCGTGCATGCCAGGGGTCTCCGAACCCCGCCGGGCCTGTCTACGCCTCGCCCTACCGGCGCAAACCGTGTCGCCTTCCGCGTGTTAGGAGCGCGTCGGCACCCAGCAAGTACTTTGATTTCGGGGCTCAATACCCTGCCTGCACTTTCCCCTGTCAACGCTTCGCCGCAGCCGTCACCGACTACAACGCATGACTCGGGGCCAGTGTGGTTGGCTAAACCTTCACTGTCGGAGACTTTCACTCCTTCACACCTTGCCGGATTTCCCGGCGCACCCTACCGACGCGGTTCATCCCCGCGCCTGCGGGGAGCACGACTTCGAGCCCAGAGCATAGAACCCTTTGCCCGGTTCATCCCCGCACCTGCGGGGAACACATGGCGAACCACTCCGATACGGCGCGCGAGAACGGTTCATCCCCGCGTCTGCGGGGAACACGCTGGGGCTGCCCTACGAGGTGCTCATCAAGCACGGTTCATCCCCGCGCCGGCGGGGAACGCAGCGTGCCGACCGTCCTGGCCTCATTGCTCCCCGGTTCATCCCCGCGCCTGCGGGGAACACGACGGTCACCGTCAGCAACCGCGACAACAACCTCGGTTCATCCCCGCGCCGGCGGGGAACACCGCTCCGCGACAACCAATTTGACGGGCAACCGCCGGTTCATCCCCGCGCCCGCGGGGAACACATCTCGGTGATCGGATCGGACTCCGGCAACGACGGTTCATCCCCGCGCCTGCGCGGAACACAAGCCTTTGTCCTGCGCCCATGCGGCATCGAACGGTTCATCCCATCCCCGCGCCTGCGGGGAACACGGTGGCGATGAGCGCCTCCGCACCCTGAGCGGTCGGTTCATCCCCGCGCCTGCGGGGAACACCAGCGCGAAGCGCTCCAGGGCCTCTTCCATGTCCGGTTCATCCCCGCGCCTGCGAGGAACACGCGACCATGCCCGCGCCTGCGAGGAACACGCGACCATGGCGCTTCCCGCGCCCGCCTGGTTCGGTTCATCCCCGCGCCTGCGGGGAACACGAACTTGGTTCGGTCCTCGGATAGGGGGACCGACGGTTCATCCCCCGCGCCTGCGGGGAACACTGCCCCGATGTGACCCCGCCCGCCCACCTGGATATGGGTGCGCACGCCATTCTTGTCGACCACGAAGGCGCCATCGAGCACATCGAGCTGGCCTCTCTCGATGTAGAGGATGGATAACCGTTCCTTGATAGGAATGGGTCTTAGCGGCGGTAACGATACGCTGCTCATGAGAAGAGCCTGTCGATCAGTTCGGCGCGCGGAAGCCTTGTGTGGTTTGCAACGTCGCCCAGGATGGCCGCCAGCGTGCCGACGCGCAGAGGATCTCTGGAGTGGAATCGTTATATGGTGTTGTGTCGGGACCTCGGTCGTCAACCGCAGGTGACTACCCTCCTGGCGCGTTGCCCGATAGCCGACTCGTTGCAGCCGTCTCGCAAGCTCCGCCCCGGAAACGTTGCGAGGGAGCTTCACAAGGCGATCACTTCGTCCCTGACGAAATGCAACCGAATCAATTTCGGCGCTTCTCCCTCTTCAAAGTGACAGCGCACGGCTTCCCGCACATTTATGTTCAGCGATTCGACATCGTCGGCCTCGGTGAAAATAGACTCCCCGAAGGCACGAGCCGTGTACCCGCCTTCGGGCGCTTCTTCGACCAGAAACAGGATCTCACTCATGTCTACCTCTCAGGGTCTCGCGATCGTTGTAGGGCCCGCAAACCATTCAGCCGTATGCACTACAGGCGCCGCACCAGCAGGAGTCCACAGCCAAAGGCCTTGGCGGGACCGATGCCTTTTTTCAAGAGTTGCCTAAGCGCCTCGGGATCGACTACGCGCAACATGCCTTCGAAAGTCGCGGTAAGGAGCTTCCCGGCGGCACCGGCCTTGCGGAAATAGAGCGGCGGATGCGCTAGCACCGAGGCCGCTTCCACACGGGCCGCACCGTCGAGCTTGCGAGCGAGCCATTCCCGTTGCCCGTCCTCTCGAATCAAGGGCACGCGGCACTTGTCCGACCGCTTGCCGGGCTTGCTGTTTTTCTCGCCGTCGAGGATGGTCTTGACCGGGTTGGCGGTCAGCAGGAAAGCTAGTCGCTGGCCGGACTGGGGTCTGGGGTGAAACTCGCGGACGCCGAGGACCGCGAGCCCGGCCGTGGCTTCCGGCCGCCGATCGGACTGAACCAGGAGGCATGCAGCCTGGCCGGGGCGATGTTCTTCGATGCGAAACAGGAAACCCTGTCGGGGCTCTTCCCAGTGCTTGCGCGATTCTCTCGGTGTACCGGGGAACAGCTTCCAAAGCCGGCGGTGGAAGTTGTAGGCGTTTCGGGCAGCGTCCCAGGGGATCTCGACGCGACTCAGAAACATGGGCACCTCTAAAAATTGTCTTTGTCACGGCGAATTGTGGTTTACAGCGAGTCATGGCTAAGGGATAATGTGCAGGTAGCGAGACACTGAAGAGCGGAGTCGATGACGATGCATGGCCAGCCTGG
>JALZID010000066.1 GCA_030860485.1 Pseudomonadota bacterium
AGAAGTTTGATGGACTTTATGCCCGGCTTGACCGTCCTCATTCGGAAATCGCCCCCTGGTCAATCTGGATTTCCTATTCTCCGGACCTATGCTATTGGGGCCAATCTCAGCTCATCATGAAGCCTGAGCCATATCACTGGGATGAAATGAAGATCGGTCCCGGCGCACCGCCGATCAAAACGGACCAGGGATGGCTTTCCATCTACCACGGAGTTTTCCGAACCATGGATGGATCGGTCATCGTTTGGGGGCTGCTCTTCATGACCTGCAGAATCCGGCAAAGGTCATCGGTGTCGGCGACTCATGGATTTTGCAACCGGAAGATCCTTGGGAAATAACCGGATATGTCCACAACGTGGTCTTCACCTGCGGTGCCGTTCCGGAGTCCGATGGAACCGTGAAAATCTATTGGGGGGGCGCCGACACCGTCATGTGCGTTGGCGAAGCGAATGTCTCGGATCTGGTCGCACTATGCCTGCATCACGGCAGACCGGCGAAGTAAGCATAGCAGAGACGAGACATTTTTGAAGAGATTCTAGCGCATAAGGCCACTCCGTGTGCGTTTGGGCGTTTCGATTGGGCAGGTTACATACGGTGCGGAGTTATTATTGCTACGCTCGCTGTTGTGCTGGAGCAGTGGCCGGGGCCGGGTCGTGCACGCCGTACTTCGCCGCCATGACCTTCCACGGCCGGTTGCCGATCTCCGGCGACTGCTGCCCGACCTTGCTCATCTCCTTGCGGATGCGATCGAAGCAGTTCTTCGGCGTTCCCCGCTCCTTGGCCGAGAGCACGAGCAACTGGTCGATGTCACGGCGCACCGCCGCGTACCAGTCGGCGGCGACCACGTGCTTCTCCGCGCGCTCGCCAAAGCGCAGGAAGGTCTGCAGCGCGGCGAGGATCGCCGCTGCCACGCTGATCGAACCGATGGTGATCTTGAACGTCGGGGGTATCCCGGCGTCCGGATGAGCCAAGGTGGCGAACAGGCTGGTCCCGACGATGCTGGAGAAGATCACGACCGGGACCCCCAGCATGAGGTTCTTCCTCCTCAAACCGCTGGCGAGCTTGTAATGCGCTTCCGAGGCGGCGGCCGTTCGCTGGCGCCAGTCCTTAAGCAGTGCCTCGGCACACTCGTCCCAGCTCCCCGTCACCCTGCCGTTTCCGCTCGCAACCACACCGTCGGCCATTACTCACCTCAGTCTCTTAAGATTGTGAGGTTGCACGCCCGCCCACATGCAGTACCGCAACCTCGAACGTCATCATAGTTATTACTGCTTGAGCTTCCTGTGACGCCTGTTGTACCAGGGTGCGCGGACTCACGCTGTATAAACTACGTCACAGGAAAGATGTGAAATATTCCCTTGATCCCTTATGGACCATCGTATGGGACCATTGTCCAGGGTAGATCACAGCAACCTGTTGACGACAGACCTCACGATCGCAGGACGTTACGAGCCGCGAAGCGCGGCACGGGTGCCTGGGCAACATGGCAAGACTCCCGCGCGGCTATCGCATCCCGGCGCCGCCAAGGGGCTCGATGCCTCGGGTCCGAGCCGACCCCCACTTCCCACAATTAGTGGTTGCATTGGGATCGGGAACGCAATATATTGTGCCTAGGCTGAACGAGGGCGGGGTATCGGCCACGTCGAGGGGGGAGATGGGGAAGGCAACATCCTATGCGGTTTCCGGGGGCGCTTTGGGCGCGCGGGGATCTCTGCCGGTGGATGGCGAGGACCGGTGCTTGGACGATCGGGGCGGCGGGCGGTGTCGGTAGCACCGGGACCGGCCGGATCGGCGTCGGGGCCGACGGTCTCGGGCGCGGCCGCCGGTCCGGAAGTCCCGGTCTCCCCCTTGCTGGCCGTGTCCGAGGGCCCGGCCTCCGGGACACGAGCGCCGGTCAGGGGCCTCTGGTCGCGTTTTTGGCTCGGCTTCCGGGAAGGGCGTTTGGGTGAAGCCGCAGCGACCCCGCCCGGGCCCGGCCCGATCGAGGCCAAGATCATCGATGCCAAGATCATCGAAGAATTCGCCAAGCTCCAGCGCGGGTTGCGCCGGTTGAGCCTCGCGCACGAGCAGCACGGCGAGCAGTTGCAGGGGGTCGCGGCGCGCCTTCAGGACCTCGATCAAAACGTGATGCGGCTCGCGCTCCGCGGCGCGCGCGAGGTCACGATCGATGAGGACACGTGGTTGCGCTGTCTCGATCGGTTGGACCGGTCCCTGCGGGTGCCGGGCCTCCCGGAGGCGGCCGGCGAGTCGCTCCGCGCCCTCCACGATGCCCTGTGCTCGGCCGCCGGCTGGCGGGCGGTGGCGAACCTCGGGGCGGCACCCGAGGGCGTGCACCTGCGCATCGCCGAGGTCCTGCCCGATCCCGGCGCGGCGTCCTATCGGATCCGCCATATCCTCGAGCAGGGTTATCTGCGGCCGGACGGGGGCGCGGTGCGGCCGGCCGTCGTGGTCGTCGCCGGCCCTAAACAGGACGCCAGGGGAGCGTCGCCCCCCAGTGGGAGCGTCGCCCCGGAACCATCCCGAGTAGACTCACAGATTGGACCATCACCAGGGGGAGATCAATCATGAAACGAGCGGCCTATGGCATCGATCTCGGTACCACCAACAGCTGTATCGCGCGCTTTACGGGCGCCGGTGCGCTGGAGGTCATCCCCATCGACGGGGGACCCACCGTGCCCTCGGTGGTGGCCTTCGACGGACGCGAGTGGCTGTGCGGGCGGCGCGCGGCCAACCACGCCATGCTGGAACCGCCGAACGCGGTGCGTTCGATCAAACGCCACATGGGCGAGGACCACTACCGCGTGCGTCTTTGCGGGGAGGAGCTCTCGCCGGTCCAGGTGTCCGCCAAGATCCTGGCCTATCTCAAGGCACAGGCCGAGGCGGCGATCGGGGAGGCGATCCGGGAGGTGGTGATCACGGTTCCTGCCTGGTTCAACGAGCCGCAGCGCCGGGCTACGGTGGCGGCGGGGGAGATGGCCGGCCTCACGGTCACCCGCATCATCAACGAGCCGACGGCCGCGGCGCTCGCCTACCGCGCCAACGGCGCCGGGGACGCGGCCGAGGAGCGCTGGCTCGTCTATGACCTCGGTGGGGGCACCTTCGACTGCTCGATCCTGGCGGTCTCGGGGACCTGCAAGGAGGTCCTGGCCTCGTGCGGGAACACCTTCCTCGGGGGCGACGACTTCGACCACCGTATCGTCTTGCACCTGGTCGATCGGATCCGCGATCGGCACGGGATCGATCCGTCCGCGGATCCGCTCGCCATGGCGCGTCTCAGGCATCTGGCCGAGCAGGCCAAGATCCGGCTCTCCACCGAGGTCGAGGCCCCGATCCACGACCACTTCGAGATCGGCGGTCGCCACCTCGATCTCGTCACCGCGCTCACCCGCGGGGCGTTCAATGCCCTCATCGAGGACTACCTCGAATCGACCCTCGCCAAGGCCCGCCAGGCCGTGGAGGAGGCCCGGATCACGGCGGCGAACATCGAGCGCGTGCTGCTCGTGGGCGGCTCGACCCGCATCCCCAAAGTGCAGGAGCGCGTGGCCCAGGCCCTCGGGAGCGAGCCCGAGGCTTATGTGGACGTGGACCTTTCGGTGGCGCTCGGGGCGGCCGCAGAGGCCGCGCTCGATGCCGGCCTCTCCTTTGCGCAGGTGGTCGTCGATATCGCGCCGCACGCGCTCGGGGTGGCGACCCTCGGGGATGAGGACGAGCGCAGTGCCGCGGCGATGTTCGCGCGCGGCCTCTTCGACGAGGACGGCCCGGCGGAAGGGGCATGGGACCACCATCCCTTGACCTTCGTGCCCATCATCCGCAAGAACACGCGCCTCCCGGCCCGCTTCGTCGAGGAGTTCTACACCACCATCGACGAACAGGAGATGATCGAGGTGGCCGTCTATCAGGGCGAGTCCCGCAACACCCGCGACAACGTCCACGTCGGCGCCTTCTTCGTCCCCTTGCCCCCGATGCCCGCCGGATCCCCGGTCCAGATCGGTTTCGAATATGACCGCAACGGGCTCATCCGGGTCTCGGTGTCCGAGAAGGGCGGCGCCTTGAAGCGTTACACCATGGATCTCAACCGCTCCGCGACCGGCAACTCCGAGGCCGGGCTGCGCCGTCGCCCGGTCACGGTGGACGAGGGCTGCGAGGACGGCGATGGATCGGCCGGCGACGCCGCCGGGGTCCTCAACTTCCTCATCGAGAGGGTCGAGCGGCGGCTGGCCGAGGGCCCCGAAGAGGCCCACCTCGAGATCCGCGAGCTGCTCGCGAGCTACCAAGAGCAGTTGGCGGCGGGCGACGACGAGCGGCTCGATGGGCTGGAGGAGGCGCTCTACGCCTGGCTCGACGCCGGCGGCGAGGAAGAAGAGGAACGGCTGAGCGCGGTCTAGCTCCCATGTCTCAAAAGGACCGCGAACGGCAGAAGCGCCGCCAGAAGCGGGGCGAGCGTCACAAGCAAAAGCGCGCCGGCATTCCCCATCGCGCCGCGTCGCAGCCGGACGCCACCGAGATCCGGCGCCAGGCGATGGGGGCCTTGATCGAGGACTGCCGCGCGCTCTTCGCCCGGGAGGGCCGGATCGGTGACGATCTGCGCGGCGACATCCGGGAGGCCGGGGACTTTCTGGGGGGCGCGTGGGCGCGGCTGGTGTTCGAGCTCGAGGGCTTCCTCTACCACGGCCGGCCTTGGGATCTCCGCTGTGATGAGCTGCGCCCTCTGCGCCGGCACTTCCAGGACGTCCATGCGGAGCCCGTCTTCGATCGGATCTGGACGCTGTGCCGGAGCAACGACCCCGAGCTCTATGCCCCGACCGCCCCGGATCGGGGGCCGGATCCGAGCACGGGGCTCGATCAAGCCGGCCGGATGGCCTTCGCCTTCTGGCGCTTGCACGCCGGCCTGGAGGCACCGAAAGAAGACCGGGCCCCGGCCCTCAAGACCCTCCGGGAGCAGGTGGGGCGGCTCACCGGCAACCCCAAGACCGCGCGCGCCCTGGGCGATCTCCTGAATACCGCGCTGTCTTCCCTCCTGCCGGCCGGGGGCGGCCGCAAACCGGCGGTCCCAAGGGAGACGCAGCTCACCCGCGACGCCGAGACGTTCCTCCGCACCCATGGACCGAAGCACGCGCAGGCGGGCTGGTGGGCGTCGAGCCGCGTGCTCTTGCGGGAGGTGCTGCGCCGCCACGTCCGGTTACGGGGCTCGGCTTGGCTCTTTGAGCATCCCGAGCTCCTCGAAGCGCTCTACGGGGCGCCCATCGCGACCCTCTGCCACCCCCCCGCCGAGGTCGAGCGGCGTCTCCAGGCGATCCATCCCGATCGACAATGCGAGGAATGGCTCGGCTTCCTGGTAGAGCGGATCGATCGCGAGGCACTCGGTTTCGAGCACCGGGTGCGTTACCAGATCGCCCGGACCCGGCTCCTGCGGGCCCGTGCCGGGCAGATCCCGACGGAGGTCTCGGTGGGCGAGCGCCGCGATCTCACCGACGCCTTCGAGGGGCTGTTCGGATTGCTCGGCCGCGGGGTCCCGCCAGAAGAGCGCCACCTCCCGCCGGTCCTCGAGCCCATCGTGCTCGACTACTATACCGAGGCGTCCCGCACCCTCGCGATCTTCACCACCAACCTGCGCCTTTCCGAGGCACTCATGCGGCGCCACCCCGAGGACCATCGCCTCGCCTGCCTGTACGCCACCGGGGCGCTCTCGAACCCCCCAATCCCAGTATTATCTAGACCTATCGGGGTCCTCGAGACCGGCGCGGGGGCGCAGTCGTGGTCGTATGTCGAGCCGGAGCTCTTCGCAGAGTGCGCGGATCACTGGCGGGTGGGACAGGACCGGGCGCGCGCGCTCCTCTACACGCCGCTCGCCCGGGAAGAGCAGAAACAGTGTGTGCTCGCGCTTACGCGCCGCCGGCTCCGCGCTGTCTCGACCCCGGAGGCCTGCCGTGCCGCGGTGGAGGGGCTCACCCCCTACCTCGAGGGCGTGCACGAGGCGCTCTCGCACGGCGCGGCGCTCGAACGCGAGCTGGTGTTCGTCGGGGCGCTCGCCGCGGCCTGGCGGGGCATGCCCCTGCCGGTCTTGTCCTACGCGGCCTTCATCCAGCTCGCGGGCTATGCGGCTGCCTTGTGCCGGGAGCTACCCCCCGCCGAGGGGCTCGTCATCGAGTTCCTGGAGCGCCACCCCGAGCGCTGGTTCACGCGCGCCGATGGCTGGCAGCGCCTCGAGGCCCTGTCCGAGGCCTTTCCCGAGCGCCTGTTCCACAAGCTCCGGCCGGCCCTGAAACGCCTGCTCGGCCGCCTCCCGCTGCCCACCCTGGGCGGCGCCGCCCACCAACGGCTGCTGCGGCGTCTCGGCATCCCCGTTCAGCGGCGGCGCTCGCCCGGCGGCGGACGGACCGCCGTTCCCGAGAACGCCGCCGGACCCCGGAGATCCATCCCACGCAAGAAAACCATCAAACAAGGAGAGCTATTCGATGACCTTGGCCCGTGACGAGGCGCTCGCCGTGCTCGGTCTCCGCGAGCGCACGGAGGCCGGGCGTGACGAGGTCCTCAAGGCCTTCGAGCGCCTGGCGCGGCGTTATCCCCCGCGCGCGTTCCCCGAGCGCTTCGAGCGCATCATCGCGGCGCGCGATCTCCTGCTCGGCGACGAGCGCTACTGGCGCGCCCAGGTCCTCTCCCGCCACCTCGATCTCAGTTGGATGCTGCCCCACCTGCCCGAAGATCCCCTCGCCACCCTCCCCGCGCCCACCGCCCGCGAGACGCTACAGGGTTTCCTGCGCGAGGCCTACCGAGACCTTCCCCTCCGAGACGACCACGAGGACGACGCGCAGGGCCTCGTCGAGAGCCTGCTGGAATCCCTCTTGCGCCGCGGCCGGGACTGATGGCCCGCAGTATATTGAAGCGTGCGTCCCTCATTCGCCGCATGACGGCCTTCGGCTGCCCTCCGGAATCAACCCGCGACGATCCGTACTGCGCACTAGACTCGCCGAGCCGCATGCGCGCCCCCTGTTTGCCACAGAGTTTCGGACCTCTGCCATGACAGCGATCACCGTCGTAGAGCTCGACTTCGAGAAGCGGTGCGATCGTATCATCCCGATCGAGGAGGCCGGCCCCGCCTGCGCCCGCGGTCTGTCCTGCTGGATCGACCTCGACGTCGGTGACGCCGGGACCGCCGAGCGCGCCCTGCGCCTGCTCGAGGTCAATGACCTCGCCATCGAAGAGGCCGTCATGCACGCGCGCGGCGGCCGCTACGACGTCTACGACGAATGCCTGCACGCGGCCCTGACGGCGCCGCATTTCACCGACGGACGATTGCGCGTCGCGCACGTCGATCTGATCATCGGCGATCGCTTCATCGTGACCTTGCATCGCGGCCCTGTCGCGTTTCTCGATCAGGTGCGGCAGAATTATCGCCAGTTTCTCGCGACCTTCGCCGAGAGCCTGGGGTTTCTGCTGTTCGAGCTGTGGGATCGTTTGATCGAGAGCTATCGCAAGGCACTGCTCATGTTGGAGGACGAGGTCGAGCGGATCCAGAGCTCGATCCTGGGCGATCTGGACGACACGATCTTTCACCGTGTTTCCGAGGTCACCCACGACCTGCTCACGGTGCGCAAGAATGTCTTGGAAGACCGCGCGGTGCTGCAGGAGCTGGCCTTGCGGCGATCGAGGTTCGTCAATCCCTCCACGCAGCCGTATCTGAGCAATATGGTGGGGACCCTGGAACGGTTGGGCAATGATCTCTCCACCGAGCGCGAAATCCTCGCCGAGGCCCTGAACCTCTACCTCAGTATGGTGAGCCACCGCACCAGCCGGATCGTCAACCGGCTCACCGTGCTGAGCGCCATCTTTCTGCCCCTCACGTTCCTGTGCGGTGTGTACGGGATGAACTTCCGGATCCTGCCCGAACTCGAGTGGGAATATGGCTACCTGTTTTTCTGGCTGCTTGCTCTGGTGATCACGGGCGGCCTCTTGGTGTTCCTCAAGCTCAATCGCTGGCTGTGATGGGGCGCTGGCTGGGACTCGCCGCCGGCCCCCTCGCGGCGCTCGGGTTGTACGCGTTCTTGGCGGAAGCCGACGGGCTCTCGGAGGCCGGCCGCAAGACCTTGGCCACGGCCGCATGGATGGCGGTCTGGTGGATCACGGAGGCCCTGCCCATCGAGGCCACGGCGCTACTGCCCCTTTGCGTCTTCCCGCTCCTCGGGATCGCCGACATGGAGGCGACCGCGGCGCCGTATGCCGATCCGGTGATCTTCCTGTTCCTCGGCGGGGTGATGCTGGGCGCCGCCATGGAGCGTTGGGGTCTGCACCGGCGGCTCGCCCTCTTGACCATGCTGGCCGTCGGGACGCGGCCGGCACAGCTCGTCGGCGGCATCATGCTGGCCACCGCGGCGATCAGCATGTGGGTCTCGAACACCGCCACCGCCGTCATGATGTTGCCGATCGGGCTGAGCCTGGTGCAATTCGCGACCGGTCGTGGGCAGTCGGCCACCAACTTCGCGAAGTGCATGATGCTCGGCATCGCCTACGCGGCGACCATCGGGGGGATCGGTACGGTCATCGGTACCCCGCCCAATGCCGTGGCGATGGGCTTCATCGAGCGCCGCTATGGGGTCGAGATCGGCTTTTCGGAATGGCTCAAGATCGGCCTGCCGATCCTGATTGTGTTTCTGCCGCTCGCGTGGCTTTGCCTCGTCAAGCTCGTGTTTCCGTGTCCGGGGGTGCCTGTTTCCGGGGCGCGGGCCCTGATCCAGGAGGAGCTCCGGGCCCTCGGTCCCCCCTCCCGCGGCGAGGCGCTGACCGGCGTCGTGTTTATCCTGGCCGCGGCTGCCTGGGTCTTGCGGCAGCCGCTCGCCGGTATGCTCGGCCTGGTCGATAGACCCGCGGGGGCGCCGGTGGAGTATCTCCTCACCGATGCGGGGATCGCGATGATCGCGGCCCTAATGCTCTTCACCATCCCGGTGGATACGCGTGGCCGCACGTTTCTGCTCGAATGGAAGGACGCTGCACGCCTGCCGTGGGGTGTTCTGATCCTGCTGGGCGGCGGGCTCACGCTCGCGGCGGCGTTCGGGGCCAATGGCGTCGATCGCTACATCGGCGCGGGGTTCGAGGCGCTCTCGGGGCTCCCGGTGCTGGCCGTGGTCGGCATCGTCACTGCGATCGTCGTGTTCACCACGGAGTTCGGCAGCAACACCGCCGTCGTCAACATCTTCCTGCCGATCGTCGCGGCCGCGGCGGTCGATCTCGGGGTCCACCCCTATCTCCTGATCTTCCCCACCGCGCTCGCCGCGAGCTATGCCTTCATGATGCCCATGGGCACGCCACCAAACGCGCTGGCCTTCGCCTCCGGCCACCTGCACGTCCCCGACATGGCCAAGGCGGGTTTTCTATTGAACCTCTTATCCATTTTGGTCATCACGCTGTTCATCTATTACGCGGCCCCGGTGCTACTCGGGTTCGATATCGCCGGGAGGCTGGCCGCGAAGGGGCCCTAATCAATACGGCGATGGCCTCGTTCTCGGAAGCCCGCGCAATCGCGGTTCCGTGGTGCCCGCAGGGCCTCCAGCGCGGCCTGCAAGTCGGCGCTCGTTTTGGCAGTGCAATTTCGGTCACGCAGTCGAGGATTTCCGAGGACCGGCGTTGAGGCGGACGCAGGGAAAGTCGCCCGGCGATGCCGTTGACGTGGCGGTTCATCGCACCTTGTACTCAAAATCCTCCCAATCTATCTCAAGCCGCCGCTAAGTCAGACTTTTTCGGCGTGGTATGGAATTCAAAATCCATCAGGTTAACGGGCTGCGGCCTTTTCGAGAGATGGAGGATCTCCACGCCCACGACCTGTCCAACTTCGTCGTAGTCCACGATTACGCCCGGTGCGACTTCCTCGGACTCTGATACCGGCACAGCAACCAGCTCCAAGTGTAAAGCGTCGGCTTCTTCGTCGATAGCTAATTTCATAGCTTGTTCCTCATAGCACGATCAAAGTAAACGGTCACGACCCTCAACGGCATCACGGCTCGGTTCACGATGACTCGCAACACCCGCCCTTCGTATTCGTCAACGCGGCCGAGACGGTGTTCCAAGTCAGGATCGATACCGTCCGGTTCGCTTCGCTCCGGATTGTGGAGCACTTGTTCCACCCAGGCCAGTCGCATGTTGGGGCGTTTGCGCAAGCTCTCGCGAGCATGCTCCGTCAGTCGAAGTCCATGCACTAGTTTTCCTAACTGAAATCCAACATCTGCTGCCGTAGTCCTTTTCTGTCAATCTTTCCTTCCGAGAGGGGATTGACGTACCGATCCAGGTGAGTTCGAGTTTTGGTTTCCCGGTCATCGGGTTGGCAACATCACGGTCATTCTTCCGGCGTCTGACCACCCACATCTCCCAGTAGACCACCGGCATCGCGTTCATCGAGTTCGAGTTTCGGCGTGACTTTCTTGACGCGCTTCTCGACTTCCTTGATGGGCTCGGCGGCCGGAACGTGTTCCGGCAGGTCGCCGCCGATGCGCTTGATGGCGTCTCGAACCTCCTTGCCTACCTGCTCGTGCGTGTGGATAGCCTGCTGCTGGTTGCGGATGGCATCGCGGGCGAGCTTGTCACGGGTCTGTGTCATGCGAAACTGATTGGCGGCGAGCTCAGTGGTGTTCATGCGATCCATCAGGTTGTCCTTCTCGGGTATGGCCTTTTTGGTCTTGATGGCGTCGCGGCCGAGGCCGCCGTAAAGTCCCTTGTAGCCAGCATCGTGGAACACGCCGAACATCGTACTCTGAACACCGGCCTGCTGGGCAGCGCCGGACAGCGCTTTGAACTCCTCACCCGCCTGTTTGCGCAGCTCCAACCGCTCCAGATCGGCGGCCAACTCGTCGGATAGCTCCTGGCGGCGCGTCTGGACGGCGAAGTACTTCTGCGCCTGCGCGATCTCCGGCTTGCGCGGGTCGCTGTTCTGGGCGATGAGGTAGCAGGCAAAGCGGGAGAGGTGGTAGTCGGTCACCTCCCGTACGCTCCCCGAGCCAAGTCCGACCATCTTGCCGGCGTCGGCAAAATGGTGGCTAGGGTTGTTTCTTGATTGTCTACAAGAAGTTAGAGCGCGTGCTATAGCCTGCTCAAAGCGGCGCCACTGGCTGTAACCTAGGAGCGATTGCAGGTCGCGGCCGCTCCAGTACTCTGCGCCATGCTGATTGGTCTTCTTGAGATTCTCAAAGGATCTGCCGCCGATGGCAGGCAGTTGCTTATCGCTCATAACCATCTCCCGAATACGCTATTGCGCACTGACATCATGTCCCCCCAAGACTCACAGGCGAGCCTCAATGTTTCGCTCACCCCAGCGACAACCTTACCGAAAGCAGTGTCTTCATTGAGTGGCGTTGCGCCAGCTTCCCCTCGATCTGCGAAATCAGCCCGTCGCGCTGCTTGTCCACGTGGTCCTGCGCATCGAAGAGCGAGCGCCGCTTCTGGTTGCGCTGCGCTTCGAGGGCCTTGACCTGCTTCTGCCCGGTAAGCTTCTCTTCCAGGGTCAACGCGGTCATCGCGGCGCGCCGAGCCTCTCTTATCTGGCGGTCGAGTTCCTTGATCTCGCGTTCCAGGTCCACCTTCAGGTCATCCGCCCAGCCGTCGAGCTTATCGCGGCTCGGCCTCAAAGAAACGGGCGTTACGCTCGGAGATGCCTCGCTGGATGGCCTCCTGGCGCTGCTCGGTTAAGGGTTGGAGCTGGTGTAAGACGCCACCCTCATCCCTCCCTTCTCCCTGAACGAAAGGGGAACTCGTGCCAGGCAGGGTCAGCAAGCGCGCCGCGACTTCGCCGTCCAGTAGCTCGCCATCGTCGGTCGCGGCTGCGATGGTTTAGGTGATCCTCCGCTTGGTCCAGGGACTCGATGCTTAAGAGGGTCAGCCGCGTGCCGAAGCGGTCGATGAGCGGTGCCCAGAGAAACTCAACACGCAAGGCGTGGCCAGGAGCGCCGGGAAGCCGATGGCCGATAGCCCCGTGCCCTCGCAACAGAGCGCGGGCAAGGCAGCCCTTGCGCGAAGTACAGACAGCCCAAAAGCCCAGCAGGCGCGCATCCGTCAAAAGGGCACGCGTCGCCTTCACGGCTTGCGTCCTATCGCGCGCCTCCCCGTCACACGCACATGCACGGGCATTTCTCGCGATGCGCGGGTGCGCTTGGCCCCGCGAGGGACAGGCCCTAGAGCCAGTACACGAAGACGAACAACAGGAGCCACACCACGTCCACGAAATGCCAGTACCACGCGGCGGCCTCGAAGGCGAAGTGGCTGTCGGGTGTGAAATGGCCGGCCATGGCGCGGCAGAGGATCACCGCGAGCATGGTTGCGCCGAGCGCGACATGGAAGCCGTGAAAGCCGGTCAGCATGAAGAAGGTGCTGCCGTAGATCCCCGAGGTCATCTTGAGCCCCAGCTCGCGGTAGGCATGGGTGTATTCCAGGCCCTGCAACACCAGGAACAGGACCCCCAAGGCCACCGTGAGCGCGAGCCCGACGATGAGCTGGCGGCGGTTGGCGTGCACGAGGCCCCAGTGCGCGGCGGTCACCGTCACCCCGCTGGAGAGCAGGATCAGGGTATTGATGGCCGGCAGGCCCCAGGCCCCCATGGGCTCTAGGGCCTGCGTATAACCCTCCGCCAAAGGCAAGGTGAGCAGCGGCCAGACGGACTCGAACCCGGGCCATAAGAGCGTGTGGGTCGAGAGCTTCTCGCCCACTCCGCCGAGCCACGGTACCGAATACATGCGGGCATAGAAGAGCGCGCCGAAGAAACCGGCAAAGAACATGACCTCGGAGAAGATGAACCAAACCATCCCCCACCGGAAGCTCCTTTCGACCTGTTCGTTGTATCTCCCGGCCTCCCCCTCGCGGATCACGGTACCGAACCATCCAAACACCATGACGAGCAAGACGACGCAGCCGAAGCCCATGAGGTAAGGTGCGACGCTGATGTCGTTGACGAGGAGGGCCAGTCCCCCCAGCGTGATGAAGAGACCGAAGCTCCCGATGAGAGGCCAGGGGCTGGGTTCGGGTAGATAGTAGCTGTGCGGCTGTCCAGACATCGGCGGTCCCCCAAGGTGCTGGTGCGGTGGCTCTAGTAGAGGTGCGTCCCAATGAATATCGCATAAGACAGCGCGGCCAGGAGCCCCAGCAATCCTGCCAGTATTCCGTTCGTCACTCGCTTCCTCCGCGCTCTGTCCTCGCGATCGGGCCCAGAGGCGTGGCCATCGTCCCCTAGTGGACCACGGGCGGGGTGGCGAAGCTGTGATAGGGGGCCGGCGAGGGCAGGGTCCATTCGAGCCCCGTGGCGCCGTCCCAGACCCGGGCCTCAGCCGTGCGCCTGCCGGCGAACACGGTCTTGAGCACGATGTAGAGGAACAGGAGCTGGGCGCTGCCGAACACCCAGGCCCCGAGGGACGATAGCATGTTGAAGTCGGCGAACTGCAACGCGTAGTCCGGGATGCGCCGCGGCATGCCGGCCAGCCCCAGGAAGAACTGCGGGAAGAAGGTCACGTTGACCGCGACGATGGAGATCCAGAACTGGATCCTGGCCAGGCGCTCGTCGTATAGGCGCCCGCTCCACTTCGGCAGCCAGAAATAGATGGCGCCCACGATGGCGTAGATGGCGCTGATCCCCATCGTATAATGAAAATGGGAGACCACGAAATACGTGTCGTGGTACTGGTAGTCGGCCGGCGCCATGGCCAGCATCAGGCCCGTGAAGCCACCGATGGTGAAGATCATGATGAACGCCAGGGCACACAGCATGGGCGCCTCGAAGCTCAGCGAGCCCCTCCACATGGTGCTGACCCAGTTGAAGATCTTCACACCTGTCGGGACCGCGATGAGCATCGTCGCGTACATGAAAAAGAGGTTTCCCGCGAGCGGCATCCCGACCGTGTACATGTGGTGGGCCCAGACGATGAAGGACAGGAACGCGATCCCGACGAGAGCGTAGATCATCGAGGCGTAGCCGAACAGCGGCTTTCTGGAGAACGCCGGGATGATGTGCGAGATGATCCCGAAGGCCGGCAGGATGATGATATAGACCTCCGGGTGCCCGAAGAACCAGAAGATATGCTGGAACAGGACCGGATCGCCGCCCCCGGCGGCGTCGAAGAAGCTGGTGCCGAAATGGCGGTCGGTCAGGAGCATGGTGACGCCGCCGGCCAGCACCGGCATGGCGGCGATGAGCAGGAAGGCCGTGATGAGCCACGCCCAGCAGAACATCGGGAGCTTCATGAAGTTCATCCCCGGGGCACGCATGTTCAATATGGTGACGATGATATTGATGGCCCCGAGGATCGAGGACATCCCCAGGAGGTGCACGGCGAAGATCAGCAGATCGCCCCCGAGCTCGACCTTGCCCGAGCTGCCGACGATGGCGAGCGGCGGATACATGGTCCAGCCGGCCTCCGGCGTGCCGGGAACCACGATGCTGAGCAACAGTAGGGAAGCGGCGAAGGGCAGGATCCAGAACCCCCAGTTGTTGATACGCGGCAGCGCCATGTCGGGCGCGCCGATCATCATCGGGATGAGCCAGTTGGCGAGCCCCGCGAAGGCCGGCATGACGGCACCGAAGACCATCACGAGCCCGTGGATGGTCACGAACTGGTTGAAGGCCAGGGGGTCGATGAACTGGATCCCCGGCGCGAAGAGCTCCAGTCGAAAGGCCATCGCCTGGCTGCCCGCGAACACGAACATGAGCGCGGCGAAGACGAGGTATAGGGTCCCGATGTCCTTGTGGTTGGTGGTGAACACCCAACGCCTGAGGCCCGTCGGGTGCTCGTCGTGTGCCGCGTGAGTCATCGTCGTACCTCCCACTAGTATCCCTTGATCACCTAATGGCTTTATCACCGAATGGCGTTATCACCGAACGGGTTGCTCAACGCCCGCGAGCGGCCTTGACGTCCGCGGGCTGGACCAAATCGCCCACCCCGTTCCCGAAGGCATTGCGCTCGTAGGTCACGACCGCGGCGATGTGCAGATCGTCCAGCTGCCCGCCGAACGGCATCATGGCGGTATTGGGCTTTCCGTTCAGGACGATGTCGATATGAGCGCCCACCGGTCCCTTGGCGATGGCGCTGCCCGTGATCGGCGGGAACGCACCGGGCACCCCCTCCCCTTTGGCTTGATGACAGGCGGCGCAGCTCGCGTTGTACACCTTGGTCCCCTCCTCCATGAGCTGCTCCATTGTGAAGGTTTGCCCGGTGGCCGCCTCCGCCGCGGCCCGTTCCTCCTTGCGTTCCTCGACCCACTCGGCGTACTTCGCTTCGCTCCTGGCCTCGACGACGATGGGCATGAAGGCATGACCGCGGCCGCACAGCTCGGCGCACTGGCCACGATAGGTCCCGGGTTTTTCGATGCGTGCCCAGCCTTCGTTGACGAATCCGGGCGTCGCGTCCTGTTTCCAGCCGAATTCCGGCACCCACCACGCGTGCAATACGTCCGCGGCCGTGATCAGGAAGCGGACCTTCTTGTTCACCGGCAGCACCAGCGGGTTGTCGACCTCCAAGAGGTAATTCTCGCCCTTCGCGGCACCGTCATAGATCTGTTCGCTGGGGGTCTTGAGGTTGCTCACGAACTTGATCCCGTCCTCCAGATACTCGTACTGCCATTTCCACTGATAGCCCGTGACCTTGACGGTCACGTCGGCGTCGCCGGTATCGTGCAGGGCGATCATGGACTTGGTCGCCGGCACCGCCATGGCCACCAGGATCACGAACGGCACCACGGTCCAGAGGATCTCCACCAGCGCGTTCTCGTGGAACTGCACCGCCACCGCCCCCTTGGATCTGCGGTGTGCGTAGATCGAATAGAACATCACCGCGAACAAGAGGATGCCGATCGCGGCGCAGATCGCGAGGATCAGCATGTGGAGATCGTAAACCTCATGCGAGATGGAGGTCACGCCCTCCGGGAGGTTCACCCGCATATCCGCCCATGCGGCCGCCGGGCCGAATGAGGCCAGGCCGGCGCCGAATGCGGCACGCCCGCGGTTCAGTTTCTTTCTGCCACGCATCGTGTTCTCGGTCCTAGATCCGAGCGGCTCCCGCGCTCAGCCATGCCGGTGCGGGGGTTCTCCGGATGTCCCGCGCCCGTTGAGGATATAGTAAATTCCTGGCGCTCTTGTTCGCAGAGGAATGCCCCGATCGGTGCCGCCAGGCTAGGCGCACGCAGGACCAGGCGGCTCGGATACCAGGCTAGGTCAGACGACCATATGCACCCAGTCCCCCGAGAAACGGTAGCATTGCTTCGGAGCGCCCGTCCCGGATCCGACGCACACGCTCGCCGTCGAACCGTCAGGGATCGATCAGGCCCGATGACCCATTGCCGTTCGCCCTCCCCGGGGTCGCTCCGCCGGGCCGCCCGGTCACCGGCTTGATGTTTCAGGCCCCGGGCCCGTAGAGCGGAACCGGACGGTCGAAAGACAGGGTTCGTTCGTTATCCAATGGCGATGGTAGCGCTGCCACTCGCAGTCTTCAACCGGGTGCCGGACGGATGCACTCGATCCGGCGGTGCGCGCCCCTGTCTTGTGTTCCGGGTCCTCGGCGCCAACCGGCGACGGACTGCGATAGGAACGTGAAACACGAGGCACTACACTAGCGGCAATGCGCCTCGGTGAGGCGCGCCTGGATCGAAAGAAAATGACTATTCGCGATGCGAAACGAGACCATGCCAATCGACGCCTGGCGACAAGGCTCGCGGGCGCGGCGCTGGGAATGTTCGCCTTCGGTTACGCGCTGGTCCCGCTCTACGATGTGTTCTGCGAGCTGACCGGTCTCGGCGGGAAGACCGGCAGAGAGGCCGCCGTGACGCCTGGCGGCGAGGTCGATCGCTCGCGCTTCGTCACCGTGGAGCTCGTCGGTGGGACCGAGGCCAAGCTGCCGTGGGCCTTTCGGCCGCTGACGGCGCGCATCCGTCTCCACCCCGGCGAGCTTCGCGAGGTCCGTTTTTACGCGCACAACCGCTCGCCCGGCACCATCACCGCACGGGCCGTCCCGAGCGTCACGCCGGGGCCGGCGGCGCAGTTCCTGAGCAAGCTCGAGTGCTTCTGCTTCAGCGACCAGCGCCTCGAGCCCGGCGAGGCACGTACCTTACCGGTGCGCTTCTCGGTGTCTCCGCGGATCCCGCGGGACGTGTCCACCCTGACCCTGGCCTACACCTTCTTCGAGAAGCCCGCGGACACGGCCGCGGGGCGCCCAAGCCCCGGCGTCGCCCGCCCGTCCGGCCGGGACGGTTGAAGCACGGGCGGGCGAAATAAATAGGCCAACCCTCGTGCTCACCTACGCCATCGGCGATGTCCAGGGTTGTTATGACGAGCTGCGGTCCCTGCTGGACCGCATCGGTTTCGACCCGGGGAATGCTCGCTTGTGGTTGACCGGGGACCTGGTCAACCGCGGACCTCGCTCGCTCGAGGTGTTGCGCTTCGTGAAGGGGCTCGGAGAGGCCGCGCTGACCGTGCTCGGCAATCACGACCTTCACCTCCTGGCCGTGGCCGAGGGGCTGGCCCCCCCTAATATAAATAAGGGGAAGGACTGCTCGGGTGCCTTGGCGCCGGTGCTGGCGGCCAACGACCGGGACGAGCTACTCGACTGGCTGCGGCGCCGACCCTTGATGCACCATGATCCGACGCTGGGCTATGCCCTCGTCCATGCCGGCCTCCCACCCGAGTGGGATGTGGCAGAGGCGCGCCGTTGTGCCGCCGAGGTCGAGGCCAGCTTGCGCGGGGATGGGTTTCGGGAATTCCTGGAGCGCATGTATGGCGATGCACCGAAGCGGTGGTCCGAGCAGTTGGCCGGCTGGGATCGCCTGAGATTCATCACCAACTGCCTCACGCGACTGCGCTATTGCGGCGCGGACGGCACCCTGGCCTTGGAAGAGAAAGGGCCCCCGTCGCGCCGCACCGCTGGATTGATCCCCTGGTTTCAGGTCCCGGGACGCGCGAGCGAAGGGATGAGTATCGTGTTCGGCCATTGGTCCACCCTCCGGATAGACCCCGAGGCGATGGCGCAATACCGGGTCTACCCGTTGGATACGGGCTGCTGCTGGGGCGGGCAGCTCACCGCCCTGGAACTGGGTACTGGCCGTTTCCAGAGCGTCCCATGCCGATCTTGCGACTTGGAGGCCTGATCGGCCACGGGCCCAACCCTCTATATCCGTGCTCTCTTCGGGGGTCGGCATAGCTGCGTTTCGACGCGTTGGCCCGTAACCCGCGAAAACGCGCGCGCCACGTGCCATCAGCACGCAGCACGGGAGGCAACCCATGGACAGGGAGAGCTACATTCCCTTTAGCCTCGGGCCTGTCCCTGCTCCTTTCATTGTGATCAATCGTATCTATCCGCGATTCTCCACGTTTTCGCGGCGAATGAGAGATTCTCGCAGAGCCTCCTCGATGAGTTGGGCCAAGGTCACCCCCGATGCGGCCGCCTGTGCTTTCGCTTGCATGAGAAGCTGATCATCGACATTGATGGTGGTGCGCATCGTCTACTCCCTTATTGACCAGTCTGCGAGTTCAGCGGAAGATAACATATAGCGCATCAAGATGTCTATCAGTATAGGCGTCTGACAGGTCTGACACCCTATTATATTAGGCTCTTCGGGACAATTTGTGGGTGGTTGCGAGCCTGTGAGGGGCATGGGTGCCTGTGGACTTGTGGATAACATCCCTGTTACCCACAGGGCCCACAGGCCAAGCTGGGGATCTGTGGACA
>JALZID010000067.1 GCA_030860485.1 Pseudomonadota bacterium
CCCACAAGCTCCACAGGCTCACCAACAAAATTACAGAAAGAATGATGCACTAACCCAATCCACACTCCGAGTGTTCAACTAACGCTGGAACTTGGGTGTTCAATTAACGCTGGTACTTCACCTCTTACCTATGAGCTGCAGTATGCCACGGCGTCAATCCGGGGCATTATGCCGCTCTATATGCCGCGTAGGAGGATACGATCGGTGCCTAAAGGCCGACGTCGACAGATCATGACGTCGATGCCTGCGGTGCCGCACGGTACGCAACGAGCGAACGCCGGTCCCGCCCCCCTTAGGTTCTTGACGCGATCCGCATGATGCGGAAGACGTACTTCCCCCGCGCGCCTCTTAACACGACGCCTGGGCCCGACAGTCGCGCGGGCCGGGTCCAACTCGGCCACGAGTACCTCCATGACGCGTGCGTTGGGTTCTCTTCCGTGGCTCCACGCGAACGCAACCCTTCCGTGAGCTATACTTAAGTAGATGCCCGTATTGCATGCGCTGGGCAGGCGGTCGGGGGTCGTCCCCGGTCTATTGTCGTAGCCTTGCCTCGCGAGGAGGAAGCAACATGTCTTCAGAACTTCTGACCCTGGCCCCGGTGGTCTGTCTCGTCCTCGCCCTCGGGGCGCTCTTCTTCTTTACTCGAAGCTCATGAGCGTTCAGAGAATCGTCTCATCCTCAGGAAAGAAATTTGACCTTTAGGAGGCCCTACCTGCAAGGGCGCCCGGCCACCGTTCAGCGCTCGAGCAGTGGCCGCCTCTCGACAGGAACCCGCGAGTGATCCTTCCGCAAGAGTGCGATCAAGCCCACCTTCTGGTGGGCTTTTTGTGCGGCGCAGAAAGCGCCTTTATCGGCCGTGTCGACGATGAGACGGCAGCGACTCGCCGCGCGTCGCTCCATGCGGTCTCCCGACAAACAATGGGCCTCGCCGAGGCCTCGACACGTTGTCCTCCGGTCTATCTGGCATCGTCGTGTTGTTCTGCGGCCCAAGCTATGCCTTCTGCGAGGCGCGCTCCATTGCGTCGAGATCGAAGGCCGGTAGGGTTTGGATGCGCCCATAGCCCTGGTTCGCATACCAGTGAGAACGCGAGTGCCGCTGCCGGATCCGGGCTGTCAATCACGTCCACGAGCCCTTGCGTGTAGTAGACCGCGTCAAGGGTAACCCTGGTCGCAGCCGCCAAGGTACGGGCAAATTCCAAGACTCGGCGCTGCTGGTCGGGCGCCAGCCGGTTGAGTTGCTTGCGGAGCTCTCTTTCGATGGCTCGGTTCATTTCAAGGCTCCCCAATGTCTATCGATCGCTACATCGGCGCTAATTCTACAGCGATTCTGGGTACGCGCTCATCCTCGGCGAGCACGGTCAACTCGGTATCGACGTCTTGCGGATCAGGAACTCCCACACGCCCGACTGCTCGCTCATGTGGACCAGCTCATGGCCCGTGCGGGCGCAGAAGGCCTGGAAGTCGAGCGACGCCATGGGATCCGTCGCGAGGATGTGCAGCACCTGCCCCGCGGCCAGCCGGTTCAGCGCGACCTTGCACTTGAGGAGGGGCAGGGGGCAGTTGAGCCCCTTCACGTCCAGGACCGTGGCCGGCGCCGGCTCGTGATCGGGAAAGCCGTGGCGGAGCTCCGACGGAATCATTCGACTCCGAATGGTTCAACCCCGGAATGATAGGGCACGCTGAGCTCGTGCACGGCGTCCACGAGCACCCGCACGTGCTCCGGATCGGTGTCGGGCTCGATGCCGTGGCCGAGGTTGAAGACATGGCCGCTGCCAGCGCCGAAGCTCGCCAGCAGCGTGCTCACCTCGGCCCGGATGCGCTCGGGGGGGGCGTAGAGCGCCAGCGGGTCGAGATTACCCTGTAGCGCGACCTGGTGGCCCACGCGGCGCCGCATGGCCCCGAGGTCCTGGGTCCAGTCGAGTCCCACAGCCTCGCAGCCGGTCGCCGCGATCGGCTCGATCCACCCGCCCCCGCCCTTGGTGAACAGGATCACGGGTGGCGGCGCCGGGGCCGCCTTGACCCCCGCGACCACCTCCGCGAGGTAACGCAGGGAGAACTCCTCATAGGCATGCGTGGACAGCACCCCACCCCAGGTATCGAAGACCATGAGCACCTGGGCGCCGGCCTCGGCCTGGGCCTTGAGATAGGCCGTCACCGCTCGCGCCAGCTTGTCGAGCAGCTCGTGCAGCAGTCGGGGTGCCTCGAATAGGAGCCCCTTCACGCGTCGGAAATCGTGGCCGCTCCCGCCCTCCACCATGTAGGTCGCGAGCGTCCAGGGGCTGCCGGCGAAGCCGATCAGGGGGACGCGGCCAGCGAGCGCCTGGCGACTCAGGCGCACCGCGTCCATGACATAGCGCAGCCGGTCCTCGGGATCGGGGACCCCGAGGGCGCGGATCTCCGCCCCCGAGCGCACCGGGCGCTCGAACCTCGGCCCCACGCCTTCCTGCACGCTCAGTCCCAGCCCCATGGCATCGGGGATCGTCAGGATGTCCGAGAACAGGATGGCCGCATCGAGCGGAAACCGTTGGATGGGCTGCAGGGTCACTTCGCAAGCCAGATCCGGCGTCTTGCAGAGCGTCATGAAGTCCCCGGCCCGGCGTCGCGTCTCCCGGTATTCGGGGAGATAACGCCCGGCCTGGCGCATGAGCCAGATGGGCGTCGCATCGAGCGGCTGGCGCAGGAGCGCATCTATCAGTCGGTCATTCTCGACCCGTGCTATCCGAAACTCCCGCTCCACCATGAGGTCGGATTGCGTGTCGATCGGCATCCCGACAGGGTGCTACCGGGAGCGACCGTTGTAAAGCCCGAGCGGGGACGTCGACGGCGTGCGGGGGCGAGCAGGGAAGCGTCGCGAAATGGGGGCACTGCGTCCTGTGTCCTAGTAGTCAGTCATGTTAAATCGAGGCGATTCGTCACCCCGGCAGGGATTGCCGGGGTCCAGGATGCAGGACAGCACCTACGTCCATGTGCTCTGGATTCCGGCAATCCATGCCGGAATGACGTGCCCGTTTGAATCATCTTGACTGACTACTAGACCCTCTCCCCGGGGGTGGTGTTGACGCGACCGCAATATTCGGCAGAATGTCCGCCCGTCGCCGGCCGGGCGTACCGCGGGGGTGCCTGTCCCGGTCGAGACCCGCGGTGGAGACCCAAGACGGGGCTGCACAACGAATGGTTCTATGGACCAATGGGCTCTATGCACGCTATCGAAGTCCGCCAACTGACCAAGCGCTTCGGCGCCTTGACGGCCGTCAACGGCGTCTCGTTCACCGTCGAGCAAGGGGAGGTCCTGGGGTTCCTGGGGCCGAACGGCGCCGGGAAATCCACGACCATGAAGTTGATCACGGGTTTCCTGGAACCGAGCGGCGGATACGCCAAGGTGTACGGCCATGACGTCGTGGAAGAGCCCATCGAGGCCAAGCGCAGGCTCGGCTATCTCCCCGAGGGCGCGCCGCTGTATGGCGAGATGACGCCGCGCGGCTTCCTGGAGTTCATCGCCGAGGTACGCGGGTTCAAGGGCAGCGAGGCCCAGCGGCGGATCGCCCAAGTGATCGAAAAGGTCCACCTCGAAGGGGTGATGGGGCAGCGCATCGAGACCCTGTCGAAGGGCTACAAGCGCCGCGTCGGGCTTGCCCAGGCGCTCCTGCACGACCCGGAGGTGCTGATCCTGGACGAGCCCACCGACGGCCTGGACCCGAATCAGAAGCACGAGGTGCGGACCCTCATTCATGACATGGCGCGCGACAAGTCCATCATCATCTCGACCCACATCCTCGAGGAGGTCGATGCCGTGTGCACCCGTGTCATGATCATCGGGCGCGGGCGGGTCTTGTTCTCCGGCACCCCGGCCGAGCTCGCGGCGCGCTCCGAGTACCACAACGCGGTGTCACTGGTCGTGCGATCCGGTACCGCGGCGGCGGCCAAGCGGCGCATCCAGGCCTTCGCCGGGGTGGTAAGAGTCGAGGAGGGAGCGGTCACGGACGGCCAGGTGAGCCTGGTGGCGATGCCCCGCGACGGTGCCTCGATCCTCGCCGAGATCGCCGAAGCGGCCCGCGCCGGGCGCTGGGAGATCGATGGCCTCACGGTCGAGGCGGGGCGTCTCGACGAGGTGTTCCGGACCATCACCGCCCATTACCGAGACGATACATTTATACCCGAAGGCCGGGAGGGGCCTCGGGCGGACCTACCATGAACAACACGGTGGTGATCTTGAAGCGCGAGCTGGGGGCGTATTTCGCGACCCCGGTGGCCTATGTCTTCATCGTGATCTTCCTGTTGCTGATGGGGGTGTTCGCGTTCTATCTGGGCGGGTTCTACGAACGCAACCAGGCCGATCTCGATGCCTTCTTCCAGTGGCACCCGTGGCTGTATCTGTTCCTCATTCCGGCGCTGTGCATGCGGCTCTGGGCCGAGGAGCGCAAGACCGGGACGATCGAGTTGCTCATGACCCTGCCGGTGTCGCTCACCGAGGCGGTGCTCGGGAAGTTCCTGGCCGCCTGGTGCTTCACGGCCGTAGCCCTCATGCTGACCTTCCCCATCTGGATCACGGTCAATTATCTGGGCGACCCCGACAACGGCGTGATCGTCGCGGCCTATCTCGGCAGCCTGATCATGGCCGGGGCGTTCCTGGCCATCGGCTCGTGTATCTCGGCGCTCACCAAGAACCAGGTGATCGCCTTCGTGGTCAGCGTGGTAGTGTGCTTTGGTTTCATCCTGAGCGGCTTCCCGATGGTGCTCGACTTCTTTTCGGGTTGGGTGCCCCCGGTGCTGCTCGACGCCATCAGCGACTTCAGCTTCCTCACCCATTTCGCGGCCATCCGCAAGGGCGTCATCGACATGCGCAGCCTGGTCTATTTCCTGAGCCTGATCGCGCTCTGGCTGTATGCCACGACCGTGGCCATCGATGCCCGCAAGGCGAGCTAGGCGGGACCCGCCATGACACGTCGTTCTCTGTCGCGCGGGGGGCTGGTGCTGGCCGTCGGCTTGTTCCTCGCCATCAACATCCTGGCGGGCGAGACGATGACCGCGTGGCGCCTGGACCTCACCGAGAATCGACTCTTCACCCTTTCGAAGGGGACGCGCAATATATTGAAGGACCTCGATGAGCCGATCGCGCTCCGGTTCTTCTATTCCGCCAAGCTCTTCGAGGGGATCCCCACCCTGCAGAGCCACGGCAACCGGGTGCGCGACCTTCTCGACGAGTACATGGCAGAGGCCGGGGGCAAGCTCACGCTCACCGTCATCGATCCCGAGCCCTTCTCCGAGGCCGAGGACGAGGCGGTGGCCAACGGGGTCAACCAGTTACCGATAAGCGGCAGCGGCGATCGGGGTTATCTCGGGCTCGTGGGCACGAGCTCCGCGGACGACCGCGCCGTGATCCCCTTCATCTCGCCGGAAAAGGAACAGTCCCTGGAATACGAGGTGACCAAGCTCGTGTACAACCTGGCCCACCCCAAAAAGCGCGTCATCGGGCTCATCACGACCCTGCCGGTCATGGGCGATCCGATGCGCATGGCGGGCGGCGCGCGCGGCGGCCCCTCTGCACTCGCGACGATGCTGCGCGAGTCCTTCGAGATCCGCGAGCTGGGCACCGAGGTGGCGGCCGTCGACAAGGACATCGACACGCTCGTGGTGGTCCATCCCAAGGCGCTATCAGACGGCACCCGCTACGCCATCGATCAGTTCGTTCTTAAGGGCGGCAAGGCGATGGTGTTCGTGGACCCTTATGCCGAGGAGGACCGCTCGACCCCCGATCCGCAGAACCCGGCGGCGTTGCCGAAGCTCGATTCGAACCTCCCCGATCTCTTCGAGCGCTGGGGGCTCAAGCTCGTCGAGGACAAGCTGGCCGCCGACATCGAGGCCGCGATCCGCGTGACCTACCAAGGGCCCTCGGGTCCGCGCCAGATCGAATACCTGCCGTGGCTGCGACTGCGGGAGGGCAATCTCAACCGCCGGGACTTCGTGACCAACGAGCTGGGCCAGCTGAACCTCGGGACCGCCGGGGTGCTCCAGCCGGTCAAGGACGCCAAGACGGAATTCACGCCACTCTTGTCGACCGGTAAGAAGGCCATGCTCGTGGACCGCGATACGGTGATGTTCTCGCGCGACCCGGCCGCGTTGATGCAAGGCTTCAAGCCGGGCGATGAATCGCTCGTCCTGGCCGCGCGCCTGAGCGGCATGGTCAAGACCGCCTTTCCGCAGGGCAGGCCCAAGAAGGCCGAGGGCAAGAAGGCCGAGGGCGATGCCGCCGATCCCGCCCCATCCGCCGATGGCGTCGATGCCGATGGCGTCGATAAAGACTTCATCGCGGAATCCAAAGGGCCGGTCAACGTCATCGTGGTCGGCGATACCGACCTATTGGCTGATCGCTTCTGGGTCCAGATGCAGGACTTCCTCGGGCTCAACGTCCCCTCGGCGATCGCCGACAACGCCAACTTCGTGATCAACGCACTCGATAACCTGGGCGGAAACGACGACCTCATCAGCCTGCGCAGTCGCGGCGAGTATGCCCGGCCGTTCACCAAGGTAGAGTCCATCCAGCGCGACGCCGAGCTCAGGCTGCGCGATCGGGAGCGGGGGCTGCAAGACAA
The DNA here is from genome assembly GCA_030860485.1 of Pseudomonadota bacterium. Lineage (NCBI taxonomy): Bacteria > Pseudomonadati > Pseudomonadota > Pseudomonadota bacterium. The sequence goes on from JALZID010000067.1 coordinate 6,591, forward strand.
GCTCAAGGACACGGAGAAGAAGATCCAGGACCTGCAGCGCGAAAAGGGCGAGGGCAGCACCTTGCTCCTGAGCGCGGAGCAGAAAAGCGAGATCGAATCGTTCCGGGGCGAGCAGCTCAAGACCCGCAAGGAATTGCGCGCGGTTCAGCACGACCTGCGCCGCAACATCGAGCGCCTGGGGGATTGGCTCAAGTTCATCAACATCGCCCTCATCCCGATCTTGATCGGGCTCGGCGCCGCCCTCGCCGGGGTGTGGCGCGCCCGCCGCACGGCGGCCTGAACCATGCGCAAGACGGCCTTTTTCGCGTTCTCTATCGCCACCGCGCTCGCGGTGGCGGCCGCCGTGTTCGTGAGCAAGCAGCGAGCGCCCGAGTCCGAGCTCGCGCAAAGCGCGCTCTTTCCGGGGCTCGCGGAGCACATCAACGACGTGGCGCGCATCGAGGTCAAGTCCAAGGATCGGCACACCACCGTGCGCAAGGACGGCGAGCGCTGGGTGATCGAAGACCGCGGCGGATACCCGGCGCTGTTCGACAAGGTCAAGGCCACCGTCGTCGCGGTCGCGGACCTCGAGGTCCTGGAGCCCAAGACCACCAACAAGGAACTGTATCCGCGCCTCGGCGTCGAGGGCATCGATGCCGAGCCCTCGAGCTCGGTGCTCGTGAGCCTCGCGGATGGGCAATCCAAACCGCTGGCCGCGCTCCTGGTCGGCAAACCACGCAGTGGCGGGCCCGCGGGGACCTATGTGCGCCGTCCCGCCGAGCCGCAGGCGTGGTTGGTGCGAGGCCCGGTCGAGATCAGCGCCGATCCAGTGGAATGGATGGAGCGCGAGCTCCTGAACATCGCCCCCGAGCGGATCCGCGAGATCACCATTGAGAAGGCCGGTGATAAGCCCGTCCGGGTCTTCAAGAAGGAGCCCAAGGACAAGGACTTCGTGCTCGCCGATCTGCCCAAGGGCGCGAAGCTCAAGTCCCAGCTTACCTTGAACGATCTGGCCAACGCGCTCGAGCAGCTGCGCCTGGATGACGTTAAGAAACGGGCCGGCTTCGAGTTACCCCAGGGGCATACGGTCACCACCCTGCGCGGCTTCGATGGCCTGGTGGCGGTGGTCCAGAGCGCAGTCATCGACGACAAGAACCACGCCGTCTTCGAGTTTTCCTACGATGCCGCGGCCGCGGCCGAGCCCGAGAAGACCCCCCCTACCCCTGCCCCTGCCGCGGACCAAGCGCCCGCGTCGACACCGGCCGCTGCCGCGGCCGAGAAACCGGCGGGAGCGCCGGAGGCGCCGACTGCTCCCCCGGACGCGCCGAAGACCGACGTCCCGGCCCCCGAACCCGCCAAGCCCTCGGTAGCCGACGAAGTCGCGACCCTCAACGCCAAGGTGGCCGAGTGGGTGTACCTGCTACCGAGCTACAAGGGCAAGCTGCTCGCCGAGAGTCTATCGGATCTGACGGACCCCGAGCAGCCCGAACCTAAGAAGACCCCCCCGAAAACCAAGTAAACTTGCGGCAGGGATGCCTCTCACGGGCACCCGCCGGGTCGCCGGAACCAATCACCCGCCCCCGGCTCCCCCCGAACGTAGCGTGCGCATTTCCCGCACTACGCTCATCAGGCGTTGGTTCACAGCGACAGGGCGGAAGGCCGCTTGGTGGGCGTTCCGCCGCATTGCGTTCGCCGCTACTCCCAGCCGTGCCATCGATAACGCCGTCTCCATCCCGATTGGAAGGATGGCATCTGTAGGGCGGATGCCCGCAGGGCGATCCGCCGCACGGGTCGCTTCGGCCGGGTAGCCATACGGCGGAACGCCAAAAAGCGGCTTCCGCCCAACCTTTCCGCCTTAAGCGTTTTGTAGGTTGGACGGCTTCATCGGGTTCCGACAAAACAGCGTCCGAACACGGGGTGGCGCCAAGCGCTCGGGTACGAAGACCTCAGCGATCACGATACCCTACGCTACGACGCCTTGCTGGGGCTTTTGGCGGACAAGGAAGACCCGAGCGGTGCGGGGAGGCGGCGGGCGGAGGACCGGGGCAAGGCGCTGGCGGGGAAGAGCACGCTCAACCGGCTGGAGCTGAGCCAAAGGAAGCGGGGAAGGAGGACCGTTACAAGATCGTCGCCCGGACGGAGGCGATGGATACGTTGTTGGTGGAGGTCTTCGTCGAGTCCCATGCGGTCCCCCCGAAGGAGATCGTGATCGATGTGGACGCGACCGATGATCCCCTACATGGGGATCAGGAAGGGCGTTTCTTTCACGGGTATTACGGCCACTATTGCTATCTGCCGTTGTATTTCTTTTGCGGGGATCGGTTGCTCTGCGCGCGTTTGCGGGAGGCGGATGAGGAACCTGCCACCGGGTGCGTCGAGGAGCTTTCCCGGATCGTAGCGCAGGTGCGGGCGGCCTGGCCCGAGGTGCGGATCGTCCTGCGGGGGGATAGCGGTTTCTGCCGCGAGGCGATCATGAGTTGGTGCGA
>JALZID010000068.1 GCA_030860485.1 Pseudomonadota bacterium
TCACCCCAAAGGCGATCGCGACGGAGCGCATGCTTCGCCCCGCGCGAACCGCTCGAACCATCTGGTGACGACGTTCCGCAACCGCACGTTTTTAGCCATGGCTCACCTATCGAAAATGCCATTAGGATACGGTCAAGAGACTGGCGCGCCGACCGTGCAGGGCCCCATGCCTCGGTGTGGAGATCACTGCCCATCGGCCCCGCTGCAGCACGGCCGCGAAATTTGGCACCTGCCGCATTGCCAAAGGAGGTGATATGACGGCCGCTAAGATATACTCGATCGCATCGCCCCGCCCTGCCGCGGCCGCCGTGTTCGGCTCGTTCTGCTGCCGATCCACGGTGCCGCAGATGTAGTGCGGCCGCTGGCCGTGGTCGATGCCATGTCCCCCGGTGTCATCTCGGCCGAGGAAGCGCAGGCCGCTGCCGTGGTTTTGGAACACCACCGCAAGGCCGTGGAAACCCTCGACCTGGAACGGCGTCTAGCCGCGATCGAGCAATAACACAACTCCAATGAGCGCCGGTGGAGCCGAGCCGCCTAGAGGCCAAGTGTGAAGGCTAGCCTGGAGGGCTTTCGGACTGAATCAACCGGAGCAATCGAGCATGGCGAGCAACGCGAAGAAAGCGGGGGCAGTGGCGAAGGCGGAACCGGACGAGAGCAAGCTAAAGGCGGCAAGGTTCCGGGCGAAGACGGCGCCCCATCCGAGCGTGAACGCGGCGATGGTGATTGAAGAGTTCGGCGAGCGTTTCGGGGATTTGAACGTGGGGGAGCTGGCAGTTCACCCAAAGGACGGCATGAATGACGTAAGCAAGAACGACTTGCATGGCTGCGAGGCGATGCTGTATTCCCAAGCGCACGCCCTGCAAGCGATCTTCGTGAGCTCGGCGCATCGGGCGACGTTGAGTGAGGAGTGGTTTCCTAACTACGAGGCTCACATGCGACTGGCGCTCAAGGCACAGAGCCAGTGCCGGGCGACACTGGAGACCCCGGCGACGATCAAGAACCCGCCCGTGGTGTTCGCGCGGCAAGCCAACATCGCGGCTTGAGCCGGCAGCACCTTGCCTATAATGCGGCCGTAGCGGTCACGCTTGTAGTAGTTGACCTTGACCGTTTGGACCATTCACCAGATTTGAGAGATGGTTTTTGGCTACCTGCCCAAACGGAACCTGCTGCGGGCCTTGCGCACCCGCTGAGCGAACCGCGACCGCCTGCGGCCCGAAGCGGTACTGCCGCGAGATGGTGTCGTGCGACGAGGCTCGGCTTTACCTGTCGGCGTGCGGGCTTACCCGACTGGATGGCGACGGCGATGGCGTTCCGTGCGACGCGCTGTGCTGATGAGGGAGCTGTCGCGGTGATCGATGCCTACTACGAGGACGCGTGACCCTGGGCGAGATCCGGGTCAGGCGGTTAGATTAGCCTACCGGGACACGCTATAACTCGATGACCGCTGGGGTGCCGATCCCTACCTTCTGATAAATGAGGGGTGCGATATCGGCCGGGAGCCGGATGCACCCGTGCGAGGCGGGATAGCCCGGCAGGATGCCCACATGCATCCCGACGCCACTGGCCGTGAGCCGCATGAACCACCTCATCCGCGCGCCACGGTAGCGCGTCCCGCTGGGCGCGGAGTCCACTTTGGTGCTGACGCCCGAGCGCACCACGCGACCGCGCCAGTCCACGAATTCGCCATAGACGCTCGACCGGTGATCGGGGTCCTTCTGCGAAATGCGGAAAGTGCCGGTGGGCGTCATCCCCGAGCGCTTGCCGGAGGACATGGGGGAGTCGATGTAGATTTCGTCACCCACCATCAGATAAGCGCGCTGCTTCGATATGGAGATGTGCAGCCGCGAGTTGAACGGGTTGATCACCGACTCGAGGCTTGCATTGATCTTCGCGGGGGGCTGGCGGCTGATCGGCTTGGTCACCGTTGTCTTAGGCCTCCTAGGCTCGAAGAGTTGCGCCGAGGCCGAAGGCCCGCTCGCAAAAAGCCAGACGGCGAGCGTGACGAGGAGCGTTTGGAGAAAACCAGCGATTCTCATACGAAAACAAGTGGCCGTTAATAGAAAAGCCGTCCAGTGGCGGCAACCACAATATCGACCCCACGCGCGCCGTGCTGAAGGGTGGACAGCGCGGTCTGCTTAGCAAGCTTTTCCGCTCCGTGCACACGTCTACAGGTGACCTTGGGGATCGATCATGCCGCGCATCATATGGGCTCCATCATAGGTTCTCGCAGGGCGGAACAAGCGCCGGCACCGAGCGGCTACCGACGCAGGTCGTTTCCGAACGTCGGTGTGGGGAGTTGCTCAAAGGAGATTGATCCACATAAGGGAGGGGACCGGAAATCAAATGGCGGGCGCCCTCCCGTTGATTCGAGGAAGGTTGCCGGGGATGCGCGCGGATTTAGAGCTCCCTGACGGCAGCGGTAGGAAGTTGAGTCAGAAGCAAGGCGAGCGTCCGCCTAAAAACGGGGACGGGGACGGCCATGTTTCTATCAGGCAGGACGCTACCGACCCGAGGTTACCTACTCGTGAAGAGGCCGCCATAGAGAACACGCGCCGGCAGAGTACTCCTGCGATGCCCCGGCGCCCCTCCCTGGGCCTGTCGTGCATGGGGGGCCGGGCGTGTAGACGAGCTGCGGCGCACCCCCTGCGCCGCGTCAGCCCGTGAGCCTGACGTTGCGGGTCTGCAACACACTCGCCTGGCGCCGCCGTGGCCAACATGCCTTGATGAAAAGAAGATGTAAAACAAGGGACATTCCTTACCTTGTCCACCTCGACGTGATCTCGCAGGGTGCTATCGGTCTCACGGCCTCGCCCGGTACGCACGACGGGTGTCTAAGCATTTGATTTACATAAATTAGCTAGCTGGTGGTTAAAAGGTGACCGAAGTAAATCGGGCGGCCGTAATTCTGCTGCCTTGCAGCACCTTTCTGACGAGTTTTCCACAGGGTTGTCCACAGAATTTGTGCATAAGCGGCCCCCGGAGTACGCACAGCGCGTCAAGGGATTGGCCTCTCTTAGAACAGGCCGTCGAGTTGAAAATGGAGCAACAGGCCCCGGCCTGCATCGTCTGAGGGGCGCCGACTGCCTCCGTTGTGTTAGCCGACGCGTTTGCACACTGCGGTAACAGTGAACCCACGCTCCGGCCGGGTCAGCGCGTACGACAAGTCGCGAGCAATTCTGTCGCAGGTCCGCCGCTCCATGAAAAACTTCTCGCTCTGTAGTTTCATAGGAATCTCAGCGCCATCCCACCACGGCGTGAGGATGAGAAGGTACTCCATTTACTTCCCGCCCCACTCGTTTCGCTTGGGCGCCGCAGATGTGGTGCAGGCGCTGGCTGTCGCCCCCGATGCTATGGCCGGCGTCGTCCTCTGTGCTGATGAAGCCCAAGCCGCCGGAGTGACGGATGGCGACGGACGGTGAAAACGGCGGTAATACGGAAGGCAGGGACGCCAAAGGCCACTTTTTCTCAGGCAATCTCGTCCGATCCGGTAGCGGGCATACCCCATGTATTGTCCTTCCTTTTGCCAGCGGCGGGCCGTCGCGCGGTGACACGGGCTGCGGCGGAGAAACTCCTCCGTGCCGTCTAGGCCCGCACCGCCGCGCCCCGCAAGAGACGCCGGGCCGGCTGCACGGGACTGCGCGGCGCCGTTTGGCAGACGGCACGAGCCGTCCGTGGCTCGCCGGCCTCAGCGCGGAGATCCGGGGGGTGGCGGTGCGGAGCTAGGGTATCGGCGGTCTGTTGTATGACTCAAGCGCGGTCCCGTCAAGGTCCTGGAGCAACAGACAACGTCCAACGGTTTGGCCGAGATCCCTTGAGCGTGGGACACTGGCGGGTTGGGGTGCTGCCATCCCCTTGCATCCCTTATCAATCCCCTCATAATTTCCCCGCTATATGATGCCGAAGACCTCGCGGTAGAGGGGTTGTGCTTGCAGTAGCTCGTAGAATTTGTCCATCAGGGGTTTTGCCCAATCTTTTCGCATGCCAGTCAGGAGAGCGTGGTAGATGCGGCCTTGACGGAAGAAGGAATAGGTGCACCTTTTGGAAGTATTCGCTTTGATGGTACGCTCCAGGCCGATGCTATCCCCCGCCGCGCCGAGCGTGGTGAGTAAGGCGATAGTCAGCGCAGAGAGCATGAATAGGCGGTCACGGCGGGCGGGGGA
>JALZID010000069.1 GCA_030860485.1 Pseudomonadota bacterium
CGTGGACTATGCGCGGGATGTCGATGCGGGCGGCTGGCGGGGGGCGGCTCACCGGGGTCGATGCGGTGATCAACGCGGTCGGGATCCTGCGGGAGGGTCGCGGGCGGCGTTTCGATGCCATCCACGATCAGGCGCCCAGGGCGCTCAGCGCTTTTCAATGGCTATTTTGTCGGCTGGTGGTGAGCAGCGGGTACATGCCGTCGCTCTTCTGGTCGTAGGCGATGGCCGCTTCGTCGATGCTCTACTCGATGACGTAGCGCCGGCGGGTGATCCTGCGGTAGGCCATGTCAGGGCCCGGGCGGCCGCGACGCGCCTGCTTGTAAACTGGTGTTCCTCGCGCACGGTGCGCTTGACCTTGAGGTAGCGCCCGACGTGGTGCCGATCGAGGATCATGGCGAGGCGCAGGCGATCTGAGCCGCCGCGCGCAGCCGCGCTCGTGCAAGCCCGAGCCGCTGGCGCAGCCCGCTGAGCGCTTCGATCGCGGCGGCAATGTTCTTTTGCCGCCGCGCCTGCTGGTGCAGCGTGAGCAACGTGCTCCAGACCCACACGATCGTCCAGAGCTCTGCGGAGGGCAGTTCGGCCTTATGGATGGACGTACCAGCAGTCGCGTGGGCCCTCACGATAACGGGGATTGGGACGGTCGGATCGTATCACGGCGGCGACCCTGCATGATGCGCTGAGAGGCGCCTGTGCCGAGGTGGCTGGGAGCCTGGCCAAGCCACGGAGGCGGTCGTGAGCGTTTTCGGCTTCGACATTGACTTCTTCGAGGAAGGCCAGGCTGAGCAACAGGCCCTCCGAGAGGCAGCCCAGGCCGCGCACGAAGCCCAGACGACGACTCCGCCCGTCGAGGACCTGCTCGAGCCGGAGCTTGACCCACCTCCGGAGGGGGAGCTCGAACCAGGCCCCCGATCTCGCGGTGGAAGGAATCTCCTACTCTCGCGGCCGCGACAAGTTCGACGCCTGGCCCGAGCAGCGCACGGCGGCGAGCTTTGCGGGCTTCGCCGAGGCCGTGCTGGCCGATCGGTCAACGGCGAAAGGGCTGACCTGGATCTCGGGACCCTTCGCGCGAAACGGTGACGGCCGGCATCACACGTGCCGTGACGGTGCCGAGGCCAGGCGGTTCCTCGCGTTCGACCTGGACGGCGCCACCCCCGAAGCCTTCGCGGAGCTGTGCATGATGCTGGGGGAGTACTCCGGTTTCGGCTACACAACGGCGAGCCACACCGTGGGGAGCCCGCACGCGCGCTACATCCTGGAACTGTCGAGGGCGGTGGATCGGGCCATGGCATCCGCTTGGGTGAGGCCATGCAGCGGCAGATAGACGCCCGGCTGGGCCCTGGCGCGGTGAGGCTCGATCCTTCTGTCTACCGGGCCGAGCAGCCCGTCTTCGCACCGCTGATCGGGGCCGAGACGATGAGCTATCACGGCGATCCCGTCGATATCGAGCAGATCCTTAATTAAGGACGCCCCGCCGCTGGAGGGGAGACCCGGGCGGGCCGAGCGCGCAGCGGCAATAGCCAGCCGTGATCCCGTCGTGCGGGCGCTTAGTTAGCGATCGCAAAATGATCAAACGCGCCCACGGCGACGGCAAGCTTTCGATCATCTGCCCCCTTCGAGGATAGGCATACCGAGCCGGGCGGCGGGACCTCCGCGGTCTATTTCCTGCCGAACTTCGGTGGCGTGCGCTATGGCAAGTTCGTGTGCATGCACCGTCACTGGGAGGGCGCCGACAAGAGGATTATCTGAGGGCGCTCGGGCTCTTGCCGAAGGAGGTCTGGCGACCGCAGGCCGGCGCAGCGCCCTACGATGATCTGCCGCCGTTGGAGTTCTATGACGAGGCGGCCCAGGAGGACACACGTCGGCACTTGGCGGGCGCTCGGGTACCTACGGAGGGCGAATGCGGCGCAGAGGCCGTACAATGCGCCATAGCGGGCGCGGAGGCCGCGCGCGGGGATATGAGCCCAGACGAGGCAACGGCCCAGCGCAGGGGGCCGATTCTGTAAGCCCTGAATGGCCCCAGGAGATGGACCCCTGCGCCTACTACGGACTGCTCGGCGAAATAGTCAGGGCATCGATCCACATACCGAGAGCGACCCAGTCGCGCCACTGGTCCAAATACCGCATCCAAGTTCCAACCCAAGAGTCCAATCGAAGCCGCCTTGCACAAGGCCGATGACTGGCCGCGCGCAAGGGCCGCACCGTGGTAAGGCAGGGGACGTTCACCGGGGCGCATGAGGTGAAGGCATGACATCCTGCTGCCCCCGAGCCCGAGCGGGGTTGGGGAGACGCGGTACCGCAGGCGACGTATGGGCCTAGCGCTCCCAGCCTTTGGCTCGGCCGACAAATCCGCCGCCTCCTTCCGGCATGAAAAACGTGCTGTCGTCCGGGATCTCCTCCGCGCCGAAATCGGTGATTCCGCGCTGCATGTCCTCGTCCGACGCCTCGCCGCGGCTCCCGCCCGGCACCTGCTCGGTGAAAAAAAACTTGGTTTTGCCCATGTCCGTCTTACGCCGAAACCACACCGTCCATCAACGCGTTACACTATAAGCGTACGCGAGCTGCTCCGGCCGAGTCTGTACGCTGGCGCACATAGCGAGGTTAATCTGCAGAGTTCACACCCGCGCACTCGCGGCGGAAGCGGTGTACGGCCGAGGAAGCGCAGGCCGCCGCCGCGGTCCGTGAGCACCATCGCACGACAAGCCATGACGACGGAGACCCCCGAGTCCCGCTTCGAGCGCTTTTGCCTGGCGTACCCCTCGGGGACGGTGGTGATGGCGTTATGCCGACGGCGCGACCCTGCGCGAGGTCCGCGTAACGCACCCACCGGCGGTGGTCGAGGTGATCGAGGTTTCACGGGTGAGCGTTGATTCCCGAGGTGGGCAGGCCATGAAACGGCGTACACGCGGCGTTCGAAGGGACGTATCGGCAAGGATGCCGAGGTCCGAAGCATCGCCCCTTCGGTGTGCCCACGAGGTAATGCACCGGGGGATCGCTCTCGCGCATCTCCTGGAGCACCGCCTCGGTCGGGATCCCTCTGTCCATCGCCCAGATCCGCCGCGCGCGGCCATACTGCCGCTCGATGCGTGCGA
>JALZID010000070.1 GCA_030860485.1 Pseudomonadota bacterium
CAGCAGTTCACAGCCACCGGGACCTACTCAAACAATAGTACGCAGGACATCACCAGTCAGGTAACCTGGGCCTCCTCGAATACGGCGGTGGCCACTATCAATAGCGCGGGATTGGCAACGGCGGGCACGGCCACTGGCACCACCACAATCTCGGCGACATTGGGCACCGTCTCGGGCAACACTTCGGTCCAGGCTCCGGCCCAGCCTCCGGTCCTATGTAACGGACTGCCGGCGACCATCGTCGGGACCGATGGCAACGATTATCTTGTCGGGACCCCGGGCAATGATGTCATCCATGGCCTGGCCGGAAACGACACGATCTTCGGCCTCGGCGGCGACGACGTGATTTGCGGTGGTCCGGGTCGCGATAAGCTGTACGGCAATCGCGGCAACGACAAGCTGTTCGGAGGTGCGGGAAACGATGTCCTCAAGGGAGGAACAGGCCGGGATCGGCTGTTCGGACAAAGCGGCAACGACGTCATGGACGGGGGATCGGGTTTCGATCGATGCGACGGCGGAAGCGGTACCGATAAGGCCAGACGCTGCGAAAGGAGGACCCGCGTGCCCTGACCCCGAGATCCGCCTAGCTCGGGGTATCCCGTGTGTCCCGCCCCGCGGTTCGCACCCCCCGCGCGCGCGTGCGAGGCGATCAAGGCCTGCCCCACGCGTCGAAGGCGGTTTTGCGAAAGGTTTGCGAGGGGTTCGCGCAAACCTGATCGCCGGGGTAGCGCCTTCCGAGGCCCCCATCGTCGATGCGGCGGCGGCGCGCGGAGTCGAGGTGGTCCGCTCGCACGCCCCCCGCGCGCGCGTGCGAGGCGATCGAGGCTGCCTCACGCCTCGAAGGCGGTCTGATACCGTGCACGGATGCGGTCCGGGACCTCTTGGGCGCCGCTGCGGAGCCGGGTTCGTGGCGTGATCACGCCCGCGATCTCCGTGCTGAGCGCGGTCGCGAGGGACTGGAGGTCGCCACCCCGGCGTTCCGGTCGGCAGTCGTACCGATCACCTGCGCGCCCACGGCCATTCGCAAGCGCGCGAAGGCGAACGGGTGGACCCGGGACCTCTCGGGCGCCGTGCGAGCCGGGTTTGCGAAAGGTTTGCGAGGGGGCTCGCGCGAACCTGCTCGCCGGGGTAACGCCTTCCGAGGCCGCCATCGTCGATGCGGCGGCGCGCGGGATGGAGGTGGTGCGCTCGACATGGATTCACTCCGCAGGTCCGCCGCGGCCCTGCTCTGCCATGCGGCGCTCGGACTGCTGCTCGAATCACCTAAGAGCAGGTATGCATTCCGCTTGTCAGGCGGCGCCGTTTCCAGGTGCCAAGTGCCGGGTTCGGCGATCGTGCACCGGTAGTAAGGGGAGGGGTGGTCTGTGACCCCACAAATGAGGGATGTATCACGGTCGGCAGGTGCCGTATGCTACACGCGCCGGTAGATCGCAGGAGTGGGCTTCGCCCACCCGGCCGCCCACGGACACATCTACCCCGACGCCGAACAGAATCTCCCCGTAGTCCGGAAATTCAAGCCCGGCGTTAAGGAGATCGCCATGCTGAACCCCAACCCTTCATCCCACTCCGATCCCGATGCCTTGAGCCGGTTCCACGAGGAGCTGGCGCGGGCCGGCGGGATGCCCGGTCTCGCGCCGACCGGCGCGGAGCGCCCTGCAACACCGGTGGCCCCGCTCGCTCGGGGGCATTGCCCTCCTCTGCGCCCTCGGCCAGGCGCCAGCGGCGCTGGCGGCCCAGATCAACGTCAGCGTCGGGGACTGCGCTGCTTGCGTGCAGTGATCAAATCCATCTTGTTATGTGGTGCGTTGGTTGTCGTGCTGTCGGCCGGTCCCGCTATGGCGGCTGACTTCCGCGCTGGAAGCCTTGCGGGCAAATGGGTCAAGTGTCTAAATATAACAAAAACTGATATTTCAAGACCAGACTCCTCACGCAAGACGACTTGATCTCATTGTGGTCCGTCGCGTCTGAATCGGGACACCACAGTCTCAAGAGCGGATCCGACCTCCTGAGAGAACCGTTGACTAAGCTCAAGCCATTCTTTCGACAATGCTCCGCTCTCGAAGCTCTGAGAAAACCTGATTGAGTCCGTTGTCATCGTTGCCAACGGTAACCAGGACCAACACGATCTGCCCTAGTCCTGACACTGGCACGTACAAAAAGCTGCAGTACCTGCTAGCTCACATCGACTGATAACCGCGAGGCTGGTATGCCGAGGTGAACTCCTTATGCACTGGCGTTAGGATGTGACACTCTTGTCGCGGATTCGTACCCGCAGGCACATCTCTAGAGTCCGTGACGTCGACGACAAGGTAGTCGTCATCGAGATATCAAAGGTGAAAATTGATCTTTGCCACACGAGGATCGATGACACGCCGCGCGAAGTCGAGGTCCGGCTGGAAGAAAATGAAGGTGACGTCATCCAACTGTTCAAAGGTCGTTCCGTTGAAGTAGATTATCTCGATTGCGCCCCCGTAGAAGAGGCGCAGGTTGGCCCCTGTATAGAACTCGACCCCAAGGACGTGTCCGGCGATCGCCAGCCCCTGATGAATGGCAGCTTCGACTGGATTCGCGGGCCGCACGAGAGCCATTTCCTGCCCCGCGAACTGTGCGAGAAAGTCAACCGACCCGGACCCACAAACCGCTGGCGAAGCATCCAGAGTTAGGCCGCGAGCCTTGGAGTTCCAGTAGAACGAAACAGGACCTGCTGCGTCGACGAGCCACCCAACCAGCTCACACTCGAGACGCCCGAGATCATCGGAGGGATACGACTCGAGATATCCAGTCAACCACTCCCTGCTTGGCTTCATTGCTTGGCAAGCAGCGCTGAGATCTTTGACGACCACCTTTGCGGCGATCATCGTGTCCGCCCAGCCGACAACTAACCTCGGAGCGATTCTGATCAGCTTTCTCCTGGCTCTCACGATTGCGTGCGTACCAGCCCCCGGGGGGTACGCGACCAGTGAGCGATGGGCGGACGGGTTTCCCTTCGGCACTGACGCCCAACAGGAGTGGCACCCCCGCAAAGCTGGCGGCCGCAACAAGGGTCATTCGTCTTCCCTCCGTTCCGAAGTATAAGAAGAATAAACGCCCTTTTTCGTCAAAGGGAACAGTACTGATGGACCTGTGAGTTATCAATCACACGAGTCCTCGGTCAAGTTGCGGGCCATTCATCGGCCCGAGACCGTTTCGCGTGGGGATCTCACAGGGTCAAGTCCCTAAAACAACTGTTATTTCAAGACCAGACTCCTTACGCACGGGCGTGCAACCTGCAGCCGGTATCCTTCAATGACTCACCGAACCAATGAAGGTAGGTAAAGTAGTCCTCTTTGCCAAAGAAGCAGGGCTGGCGGTTGTGGCCGCGCTGCACGATGTGCATTCCATCGAGGTGAACACACGGGCGGCGGGGCATGCGTTGAGTATATCACGAATATATCGAGCCTGGCCCCTGGCCACTCTGCATTGCTTCGTGCTCGAAACAGGACACGTGTCACAGTGACGTATCCTACGTGTTGCGCCATTGGTACTTCTTGGGGATCCGGCGAGTGGTAGTCGCTGCGCGTGGGGTGTAATACTCGCCCGCATTGCCGGCCGATTCCTGCGGACGAAACGATCGTCGATGGCCTGCCCGACATCACCGCGCCGCTGCCTGAACGCCGCCGAGGCAAGAGCGGGCGCGCTGCGCAATTGGGCCAACCCTCGTGAAGGCAGATTGCTATCGCTTCGCAGTACATCCAAGGATCTCATCGTGGTTTGCGCTTCATTATCTGAACTCGCTAGTCGCTCAAGAGTTTGCGGCTGCGCATCACCACGGAATGACGCTCACGCGGATCGGGCTTGGGAACTTTCGACGTATACCTTTCTCACTCCCACCGGTCGCCGAGCAGCGCCGCATCGTCGCCAAGGTTGATGAACTGATGGCACTGTGCGACCGGCTGGAGGCGAGCCTCACCGGTGCCCAAGACCACAGCCGCCATCTGCTCGATGCCCTCCTCGCAGAGGCGTTGACCCCGGCGGAGGCGGCGATGCAAGCGGAAGCACCACCGTATGACGCACGACTTCGCCTTCTCGGGCCTGATTGCCTGCGCCAAATGCGGCTGCTCGGTCGTCGGCGAGATCAAGAAGCAGCGTTACGTCTATTACCACTGCACCGGCTACGCCGATAAATGCCAGGGCAACTCGGCCACCTGCCGCCGCCGCTATGTGCGCGAGGAGGTGCTGGAGAGCCAATTCACCGCGCTGCTCGGCCGGCTCCAGTTCGACGATGAGGTGCTGGCCTGGCGCGCGAGGCGCTGCACGCCAGCCATGCCGATGAACGGCGCGAGCACGAGGAGGCGATCCGGCGGCTCCAGGCCGAACACAAGCGGCTCGGTGAGCGCATCAATGCCATGTATCTCGACAAGCTCGACGGGCGTGTGGATGCCCTCTTCTTCGACAAGATGTCCGCCGAGTGGCGCGAGGAGCAGAACCGCTGCTTGCGCGAAGATCGAGCGGCACGAGTCCGCCGAGCAGTCCTACATGGACGAGGGCGTCCAGATTTCTCGAACTCGCGCGGAACGCCCAACGCCTGTTCGAGCGCCAGGAACCGCGCCAAAAACGCCGCCTGCTCAACTTTGTACTATCGAACTGTACCTGGGAGCACGGCGAGGTGGTCGCCACCTTCCGCCAACCATTTGATTTATTGGCGAGAACCACCGCAATCGCCGGCCGCTGTGAGGCGGGAAGCACGGCCAATTCGGCGAAATCTGAGATTTGGCTGGGGGACCTGGATTCGAACCAGGGTTGACGGAGTCAGAGTCCGTAGTCCTACCGCTAGACGATCCCCCAAGTTCCTCCACTGGAGGGGATAGGCGCGCACCCGGCGTCCCGGCAGGCCTTAACGCTTGGAGTACTGCGGCCGCTTGCGAGCCTTGTGCAGCCCGACCTTCTTGCGCTCGACCTGGCGGGCGTCGCGGGTCACGAGACCGGCGCGCCGTAGGACGCCCTTGAGCCCTTCGTCGTAGGCGATGAGTGCGCGGGTAATACCGTGGCGCACCGCCCCGGCCTGGCCGGAGATTCCGCCGCCGCTGACGGTGACCTGGAAGTCGAACCTCCGGTCGAGGTCGGTGGCCTGCAAAGGCTGTCGTACGATCATCCGCGCGGTCTCTCGTCCAAAGTAGGCTTCCAGGCTGCGCCGGTTGATCGTGATCGACCCTTGGCCGCGCCGGCAAAATACCCGCGCTGTCGCGTTCTTGCGCCGCCCTACGGCCTGATAGACCGACTCGGACATCCGGGATTCTGACATTTGGGATTCTGACATTTGGGATTCTGACCTCACGTCAGTCGTAGCACCTGAGGTTGTTGAGCGCTGTGGCTGTGCGTCGCGCCGGTGAAGACCTTGAGCTTGCGATACATCGCGCGTCCCAGAGGACCCTTCGGCAACATGCCCTTGACGGCCCTCTCTATTACCCTGTGCGGCGCCTTGGCGAGTAGCTCCTGGAAGCACGCTTCCTTGAGACCGCCGGGATAGCCTGAATGCGAATAATAGACCTTGGCGTGCGCCTTGTTGCCGGTGACCCTCACCTTAGTGGCATTGACGACCACAATATAGTCGCCGGTGTCGATGTGGGGTGTGTACTCGGGCTTGTGTTTGCCGCGCAAGCGCTTGGCGATCTCACTCGCGAGCCGTCCCAGGACCTGACCTTCTGCATCGACCACGTACCAGTTGTGGGTTACGGTATCGGGTGTGGCGACGAAGGTCTTCATCACTGCGGCATTATATCAAAGCGGCAGCGTAGGCAGGGAGCCGGGTGCTGTCAAGTGACGGCCCGCGGGACCCGGGGCCCGGTCGATCCGACGATATGGGTGGGCAGCTGCGCCGGGCTTGGTGCTACAATCGAGTGATGATGGAGACGAGTCGAAAAGGCGTGACCGAAAGGCACTACACCCCCCTCGATGCGCTGATCGTCAATCTAGACAAGGGCGTGCGCACCCTATTCGGCCCGCCCCCGCGCGGCGGCAGGCCGAGCCCCGGCCAGGTCGCCCTCGACAACGATGCCCCCGAAGCCGATCGGCGCGTGTCGGTGGGGCTCATGCGGGTCAACCACGCGGGTGAAGTGGCGGCCCAGGCCCTTTACCATGGGCAGGCCATCACCGCCAGCGACCCGGTGGTGCGTGATCGGATGGGGGAGGCCGCTGCCGAAGAGAACGATCACCTGTCCTGGTGTGAGGCGCGGCTGGAGGAGCTTGGCGGCCACACCAGTTATCTATGCCCGCTGTGGTATCTGGGCTCATTTACCTTCGGCGTCCTGGCGGGCTGGGCCGGCGATCGCTTCAGCCTCGGCTTCGTGGCCGAGACCGAGCGACAGGTCGTGGCCCATCTCGAGGGTCATATGGCACGCCTGCCCCAAGGGGATGTCCGCAGCCGCGGCATCATGGAGCAGATGAAGAAAGACGAGTCCCATCACGCCACGGTCGCTGTGGAGAGCGGTGCGGTCGATCTCCCTGTTTCTATCAAGCGTTTGATGCGCCTGACCGCGAAGATGATGACGACTACGGCCTATTGGGTCTAGTCCTGCGGCTATTTCCGGGTGGCAGGCGCTCCGGTCCACCATGCCGGCCGCTTGGCCGGGCCGTCGATGACAACCCGCTTATCCCGACTGCGAGCCCCGCCCGCGAGCCTGACATGACCCTGTTTGACGCCGAATTCCCGCGCCAGAAAGCGGATCAGCACCACATTCGCCTTGCCGTCGACGGCGGGTGCCGCGACGCGGATTCTTGATCCGGTCACCGTAGCGGCCAACGACCGATCCCGTGCCCGGCCCCGGCTGCACCCGTAGCCATAGCTCCAGGCATTCATCCACCGCCGATACCCGCTGGCAGCAGACTGCCGGCCAGGTCGCCCAGGGGGGCGATGGCGAGCATCAGGATGAGCTGCAACAGGATGATCACAACGATCGGCGAGAGATCCAGGCCCGCGATGGGGGGCAGGAGCCTCCGTGCCGGGCGCAGCAGGGGTTCTGACAGGGTGTCGAGCAGGGTGCTGACGGGGCTGTACGCATCCGGCGCGACCCAACTAAGGAGGACCCGGATGAACACGGCGAACAGGAACACATAGACCGCGAGGTGCAGGAGACCCACCACCGCTAGCATGACGAGGGCCGGGAGGCCGGGCCAGTAGCCCTGGATCCAGCTACTCAGCGCGGTCTCCACCACTTTGAGCAGGATCATGAGCAGGACGGCGGCCAGGTCCACACCACCGAATCCGGGGACCCAGCGTCGCATCGGTCGCAAGACCGGCGTCGTCACCTTGACCACGAACTGGCAGACGGGGTTGTAGAAATCGGCACGCAGGAGTTGGAACAGAAACCTCAACATCACGGCCAGGATGTAGAGGTCGAAGACGGTTTCGACCAGGAACACCCCGGCGTTCGAGAAGTACGCGCCGCCCATCACGACTCTCCCAGGCAGGCGCCCAGCTCTCTGGACCGGGCCTCGGCTGCCCGGAGCGCCCGCGTCACTATCGATTCGATGCCGCAGTCCTGGAATGTCTTGATCGCCTGCTCGGTCGTACCGCCCGGCGAGGTGACCTGGGCGCGCAGTACCGCCGCGGGGGTCTCGCTTTCGAGCGCCATCTTGGCGGCCCCGAAGGCGGTCTGGAGGGTCAGAAGCCGCGCGGACTCCGGCGCCAGCCCCATCGACACCCCAGCGCGCTCGATCAGTTCCATGAACAGAAAGAAATAAGCGGGCCCACTGCCGGAAAGCGCCGTCACGGTATCCATGAGCGCCTCGTCCTCGACCCATACGGTCGAGCCGACCGCCCGCAGGATGGACTCGGCGCTGTTGCGGTGGCCAGGACCCACGCTGCCGGTCTCCGCATACAAGGCCGCGGCGCCGCTTCGGACCAGCGCCGGGGTATTGGGCATGGCGCGGACGATCGGCACCTCGGGCCCGATCCAACGACGGAGGACACGAGTCGAGAGGCCCGCCACGATAGACAGGACCAGCGGCCCTTGTGCGCGGAGCGTCTCCGCCACATCCTCCACCACGGCCCGCACCATCTGCGGTTTGACCGCGAGGATCACGACATCGGCCCCGGCGAGGATCGAACGGTTGTCGTTGCCCGTCCGGACGCCGAAAAGCTCGCGGAGCACCTGCAGCCGTGCGGGGTCGGGGTCGGAGACCCGCAAGCGGTCGCACGGATGGCCGTCGCCGATGAGCCCTCCGACGAGACAGCGCCCCATGTTGCCGCCGCCGATGAAGGCGAAGATTGGTTCTTTCATGCAGAGCCCAAGCGGTTGTGCCGGAGCGGCTTCGGCACGCTCCCCCAGTCCCGGAAAGTGTATCAGCTATGCGTCGGCGAGTAATGCCGGGACTGGTTGTTCCGTCTCGGGTCGTTCGGGCTCGGCTCGGTGGGTATTCAGCGCGCGCGGAGACGTCTCGGACCGAACAGGGCCGTCCCGATGCGCACCAGGGTGGCACCTTCGAAGATGGCGGCCTCGAAGTCCTCCGAGGTCCCGATCGACAGGGTATCGAGGGCATGGCCCCGGTCGCGCAGATCGTTCAGGGCCGCGGCCAGAAGCCTGAAGCCGACGCGCTGCCCGTTGAAATCCCGGTTCGGGGCCGGCAAGGCCATGAGCCCCCGCAGTCGCAAGCGCGGATAGCGGGCCACCGCTTCGGCCAAGGCCGGCAGATCGGTCAAGGCGACGCCGGACTTGCTCGGCTCGCCACTGATATCGACTTGGATGCACACCTCGAGTGGAGGCAGGCGGGCCGGCCGGTGGACGTCGAGCGCCGCCGCGACCTTTTCGCGGTCGACGGTGTGCACGAAGGAGAAGTGTCGAGCGATGAGCTCGCTCTTGTTGGTCTGGACCCTGCCGATGAAGTGCCATTCCAAGAGCTGACCCTGTAAGGCGCCGATCTTGGGAAGTGCCTCTTGCAGGTAGTTTTCACCGAACCGGCGCTGGCCGCGCCCCGCGAGTGCCAGGATCTCCGGCACCGTGCGCGTCTTGCTCACGGCGATCAACCCGATCGATCCGCGCGGGCGCGAAGATCGCGCCTCGGCGGCGGCGATCCGGGTCAAGAGGTGTTTCAGCGCGTCCACCGGCGGGTCCGCCACAGGGAAATCACCCCCCGCCCCTGAAAACGGGCCGAGGCGTAGCGATGACCGGCCGACCGGGGTGGGGGCGGCCCACCATATTGAATAGGGCAGTGGTCCACTGCAAGAATTGCCCATCGGTGTCGATAGCGTCGAGGTTGCCGGCGGCGTCGGCCATGTGGCGCGCTATCATAGATAGATGAGAGCAAGGGGGACAAGCCTCCTGATGATACGGTGAGCGATCATGATGGATATCGGTGAGTTGCTTGCGTTTTCGGTCAAGAACGGAGCCTCTGATCTGCACCTCTCGGCCGGTCTCCCGCCCATGATCCGGGTGGACGGCGATGTACGCCGCATCAATGTCCCACCCTTGGAACACAAAGAGGTCCACGCGCTCGTCTACGACATCATGAACGACAAGCAGCGCAAGGACTACGAGGAGTTCCTGGAGTGCGACTTCTCCTTCGAGATCCCGGGTCTTGCGCGCTTCCGCGTCAACGCCTTCAACCACAATCGAGGAGCGGGCGCGGTATTTCGTACCATCCCCTCCGACATCCTGACGCTCGAAGACCTGAAGTGCCCCCGGATCTTCGCGGAGATCGCGAATTACCCGCGCGGGGTGGTACTCGTGACCGGCCCGACCGGATCGGGAAAATCGACAACGCTCGCGGCCATGGTCAATCATATCAACGACAGCGAGTACGGGCACATCTTGACGGTCGAGGACCCGATCGAGTTCGTGCACACGAGCAAGAAGTGCCTCATCAATCAGCGCGAGGTGCATCGCGACACCTTGGGTTTCAACGAGGCGTTGCGCTCGGCCTTACGCGAGGATCCGGACGTGATCCTGGTCGGGGAGATGCGCGATCTGGAGACCATACGCCTCGCGCTCACGGCCGCGGAAACCGGCCACCTCGTGTTGGGGACCTTGCATACGAGCTCGGCGGCCAAGACCATCGACCGGGTCGTGGATGTGTTTCCGGCCGCGGAGAAAGACATGATCCGCGCGATGCTCTCCGAATCGCTGCGCGCCGTCATCGCTCAGACCCTGCTCAAAAAGATCGGGGGTGGACGGGTCGCGGCACACGAGATCATGATCGGGACCCCCGCGATCCGGAACCTCATCCGGGAAAATAAGGTCGCCCAGATGTACTCCGCGATCCAGACCGGTGCCCAGCACGGTATGCAGACCCTCGACCAGAGCCTCCAAGAGCTGGTGCGGCGAAACATCGTGAGCAAGCAAGAGGCTAGGGTCCTCGCCGTCAACAAGGACCAGTTCTAAGAGGCTGGGTTTTCACGAAAGGCGCAGCGAGGGCGTATGGAAAGAGATCAAGCGATCAAGTTTATGCGGGACCTGCTCAAGGTCCTGGTCGACAAGAAGGGCTCCGATCTGTTCATCACCGTGGATTTTCCCCCGGCGGTCAAGGTCGACGGCAAGATCGCCCCGGTATCCAAGACCAGGCTCTCCGCCGAGAACACCAAGGCCCTGACCTATGCTGTCATGAACGACCGGCAAATCAAGGAATTCGAGGCCACCAAGGAGTGCAACTTCGCCATTGCGCCGGCCGGCATCGGGCGATTTCGCTGCAACGCCTTCGTGCGCATGAGTTATACCGGCATGGTGTTGCGCGTCATCGAGACCGAGGTCCCGACCCTGGAGAAACTCGGCTTGCCGGAGGTGTTGAAAGACATCGCGATGGCCAAACGCGGGCTCGTCATCATGGTGGGGGCGACCGGCTCCGGAAAGTCCACCTCGCTCGCGGCGATGGTCGATCATCGCAACCAGCAGAGCTACGGTCACATCATCACCATCGAGGATCCGATCGAGTTTGTCCACCCGCACAAGAACTGCATCATCACGCAGCGCGAGGTCGGCGTGGACACCGACGACTGGGACATCGCGCTCAAGAACACCCTGCGCCAGGCCCCGGACGTCATCCTGCTCGGTGAGATCCGGGATCGCAAGACCATGGAATACGGGATCGCGTTTGCCGAGACCGGACACCTGGCCGTGGCGACGCTGCACGCCAACAATGCCAATCAGGCCATAGACCGCATCATCAACTTCTTTCCGGAAGAACGCCGCCATCAGCTCCTGATGGACCTGTCGCTCAACCTCAAGGCGGTGCTGTCACAGCGCCTGCTGCGGCGGCGCAACGGCGCGGGAAGGGTCGCGGCCATCGAGGTGCTGTTGAATTCGCCTCTCATCTCCGATCTGATCCGCAAGGGGGAGGTGCATGAGATCAAGGGGGTCATGCAGCGCTCCAACGAACTGGGCATGAAGACCTTCGACCAGGCGCTTTTCGATTTGTATGAGGCCGATCTGATCACCTACGACGACGCCCTCAGGAATGCGGATTCCGTGAACGAGCTGAGGCTGCGGATCAAGCTCGAGGGCAAGGCCGCCAAGGCCGCGGACAAGCTGGCGGTGCTCGGAGGCATGGGTCTCGTGGAAGAAGACAACGCGCGGGTCATGATGCGCTAGTGGAACTCCAGGCAGCATCGCTTGTTCACACACACGCCGCCTGAACCGCTGAATCCGATCCGGCCGAACCCGATGGACATCACCCCCTACCTCAGGCTCCTGGTCGAGAAACAGGGTTCCGATCTGCACTTTACCGTGGGGGCCCAGGTCAAGTTGAACATCGAAGGGAAGCTGACGTCGGTGGGAAAGACGTCGCTCACCGCGGAGATGACACAGGCCGCGGCCTACGGGGTCATGAACGCGGAGCAGGCGGCGGGCTTCGAGAGAAACTGGGAGGCCGACTTCGCGATCGCCCTCGCGGATGGCAGCGGGAGGTTCCGCGTCAACGTGTTTCGGCAACGCGGGGACGTGGCCATGTGTCTGCGCCGCATCCCGATCCGTATCCCCACCCTCGAGGAGATGGAACTACCCGAGGTCCTGGGCGATCTCGTCATGCAAAAACGCGGGCTGATCCTCATGGTCGGTGCCACCGGATCGGGAAAATCCACGACCCTCGCGGCCATGATCAACCACCGCAACCACCAATCGGCGAGCCATGTGCTGACCATCG
Source organism: Pseudomonadota bacterium (assembly GCA_030860485.1). Classification (NCBI taxonomy): domain Bacteria; kingdom Pseudomonadati; phylum Pseudomonadota; species Pseudomonadota bacterium. The sequence goes on from JALZID010000070.1 coordinate 12,109, forward strand.
AGGACCCCGTCGAGTTCTCGCACCCGAACGTCAAGTGCATCGTCAATCAGCGCGAAGTCGGCGTGGACACTCAGTCTTATCGACATGCGCTACGAAGCGCGCTGCGCGAGGCCCCCGACGTGATATTTCTTGGCGAGATTCGCGATCGGGAGACCATGGAAGCGGCGCTCGAGCTGTGCAACACCGGGCACCTGTGCCTCTCGACGATGCACGCCAACAACGCCAACCAGGCGCTCGAACGGGTCATCAATCTGTTTCCACTCGACAACCGCCGACAGCTCTTTCTCGACCTCGCGGCCAACGTCCGCGCCATCATCTCGCAGCGCCTGGTGCACGGGCCGAACAACAAACGCTGTGCCGCCATCGAGATCATGATCAACACCCCCCACATCGCCGACCTCATCCTCAAGGGTGAGCTGGACCGCATCAAGGACGCCATGGACAGTAGCGGCTTCAAAGGCATGCAGACCTTCGACCTGGCCCTGTACAACCTCTTCAAGGAAGGCCGCATCGAACTCGAGGAGGCGTTGAGGAACGCCGATTCCCGGACCAATCTCGAGGCCAAGATCAACTTCAGTTGAGCGTTCCCGAACCGGGCTACCGCGCATCCCGACGGCTATTCCGGGCGGCACCCGCCCCTCAAATCCGCTACACCGACGTTCGGAGATCCCTGTCCGGAAAAACTACCGGATCGTCTACCGTGCATACTGGCCACGGGTCATAAATCGCCTCCTTAGACTTAGATCCCCTCTCCCTCCCGGAGTGTGGCTAGGGTGAGGGATCAAGAAAGGGCGATTTATGACCGTGGCCAGTATACGTGCGGATGCCATCCTGCTCCTCGCCGGGTTTGAAGGGCATCGACTATTGCGCGGGCTCTGGCGCCGGGAAGCGGGACGATCGAGCCCATGTTGGATGAGTCCGCGATCTCGAGCGTCAACTGGGCCGAGGTGGCGCAGAAATCCATCGCCGGTGGCGTCGAGGTCGACGGCCTACGCGAGGACGTGGAGGCCCTGAGGCTCAGCATCCTCCCTTTCACTCCGAGGAAGCCGAGACCGCTGGGCGGCTGTGGCTCCAGACTCGCTCCTGCGGCCTGTCCCTTGGGGATCGCGCCTGTCTGAGCTTGGGCATCCGCTTGGGTGTTCCCGTGCTGACGACCGATCAGACTGGGCGACCCTTAAGGATCCCCTCATTTTTAACATTATTCGGCAATGTTCGATGCACGTTGTGTCGGGGTCATGCTGTGCTTGACGTTTTGGGTGGATGAGATCAATATCCCCTTTTTATGGGGGAGGACAACG
>JALZID010000071.1 GCA_030860485.1 Pseudomonadota bacterium
CCCACAAGCTCCACAGGCTCACCAACAAAATTACAGAAAGAATGATGCACTAACCCAATCCACACTCCGAGTGTTCAACTAACGCTGGAACTTGGGTGTTCAATTAACGCTGGTACTTCACCTATAAATCATGACGGGGTTCCTCGCGAGCGTCGCCTCGGTGCACGAGGCCCGGGTGGTCCTGGACGCAGGGGCCGATGTCGTGGACCTCAAAGCCCCCACCCAAGGGGTCTTGGGGGCGTTGTCCGTCGCGATCCTCCGTGAGACGGTCGGGTTCGTGGCGGGCCGGAGGACCGTGAGTGCCGCGACGGGCGATCTGCCCCCGGACCCGGCGATCGTCCGGGATGCGGTGCGAGTCGTCCGAGCGGCGGGCGTGGATATCGTGAAAGTCGGGCTTTTCGGCCCGGCGCGGCGTAGAGAGGTGTTGCGCGCCCTCGGTGAGGAGGCCCGCGCCGGGACGACGATAGTCGTCGTGTTGTTCGCCGATCGGGAGGCGGACCTCACCCGCGATCTCGCCGAGATCGCCCGGCAAGGGCTCCATGGCGTCATGCTGGATACCTGCGACAAGGCCGGTCGGGGATTGCGCGCTTGTCGGCGCGACGGGGCGCTTGGCCGTTTCGTGGAGGTCGCGCGGGGGCTCGGGCTCCTAACGGGGCTGGCCGGATCGCTCGGCGCGGCCGACATCGGTCCGCTCTTGGCGCTCACGCCCGACTATCTCGGGTTTCGCGGCGCACTGTGCGGAGACCGCGGGCGGGAAGGCGCGATCGATACGGGCGCCGTGCTCGACATCCGTACCCGGATCCCGGTGCATAGGTCTACAATGACAGCCGGGCGTAACAACGTTGTGGAGGCCTACCATGAGCTGGCGGGTTAGAAAACACGAGGAGACCTATGGCGAGGACGAGATCAAGCAGCGGCTCGCGGAAGAGCTGCCGCACTGGTACTACGAGGACGGCTGGATCCGGCGCAAATACAAGACCTCGGGTTGGAAGGGCACCCTGATGGTGGTCAACGCCGTCGGCCATCTCGCGGAGGCCGCGTTCCATCACCCGGACCTCACGGTGTCCTATGCCTTCGTTATCGTGAAGCTCGTGAACCACGCGGCCAAGGGGGTTACCAACAAGGACTTCCAGCTTGCCAGGAAGATCGAGGAGGTGATCCAATGGCAGCCGGCCAAAGAAGCCGAGAGCGCGCTCGAAGGCACCCCGGACGACCCGCGCTTCAAGTACATCAAGTACGATTCGTGAGGCCGATCCGAGGCGGGGTCTTGGGCGTTGTGGTCTGAGTTCTGCTGGGTCGTCGCCCGGGGCCGCCCGCAGGGGTTCGCGGCCCCGAGTCTTCGCATGTCAATCCTCCACGAAAGGAACGATCCATCCATGAACGATGCAACCCAGGTCACAGCGCTCAAGAGCACCAACACCGTGTGGCACGATGCCACCATCACCCGTCTGGTCCGCGAGGAGCGCAACGGGCACCGGGGGGCGATCCTCTGGTTCACCGGGCTGTCGGGGTCGGGGAAATCGACCCTCGCCCATGCCGTCGAAGAGCGGCTCTTCGCCATGGGCTGCAACACCTATGTATGCGATGGCGACAACCTCCGCCATGGGCTGTGCGGCGACCTCGGGTTCTCCCCGGAGGACCGGGTGGAAAACATCCGCCGCATCGGAGAGGTCGTCAAGCTCTTCATGGACGCGGGGGTGATCGGTCTCACGGCCTTCATCTCCCCCTACCGGGCGGACCGCGACCGGGCGCGCAACCTGGTCGTGGCAGGGGATTTCATCGAGATCTACTGCCGCTGCCCGGTCGAGGTCTGCGAATCGCGCGACGTCAAGGGCCTCTACCGCCGCGCGCGGGCCGGGGAGATCAAAGAGTTTACCGGGATATCGGCGCCCTACGAGGAGCCAGAGGCGGCGGAGATCGTCGTCGATACCGGTGTCGAGTCTCTCGACACGTCTGTCAGGAAGATCGTCGATTATCTCGTCGCCAAGGCTGCCGTCTCGGCTCCGGTCAAGTCCGTCTGCGGCTGAAGGGGCTTGGGCGAGATCCGCAACCAGGCCGCCCGGTGGCGATGGCGGCGCTCCCGTTTTTTGTTGCGCCTGCTGAAGGCGGGTGTGGCGCGGGTCGTGCTCGCGGTCTGGCTCATGGCCCCGGGCATAGGCGTCGAGGCCAACGACTTTCCGACCCTCGATCGCGTCGACCAGGTGCTGACCTGCATGCGAGGGCATGGTGGCCAGACACTCGACAACCTCTATGCGTGTTCTTGCGCCATCGATGTCGTCGCGGCGGCGCTGTCCTATGACGACTTCGTGGAAGCGACGACCTTCAAGAGCTTCAAATCGATGCCCGGGGAGCGGGGAGGACTGTTTCGCGAGTCCGCGCACGGCCGGAAGCTGGTCCAGCGTCTGGAGGAGGCCGAAGAGCGCGCGGCGCGATCCTGCTTCGTGGGCGTGGCGCGACGATCAAAGCGCTCCCCGGTTGCCCCACCGCCGGCAGTCCCACCCCCTGTAGTCAAGTAGAACAGGGTTCCGCCGTGCCGGCATCGGCCGCTCTCTTGCCGAGCGGTTGAGATCCGTGCTAATTTTCCGCAAAGACAGCCCTGCCGGTCGGCGCAGTCTCATCGGGGTGCACACGGGGCGGTCGCGACCCTGCAGTACCGGGCGCGGCGCCCCGGGTCGGCCTGCCACACTGTTTCTACCTCCCGGCATCTTCGCGATCTCGGGGTGCGGGGTCAGAACGATTGAGAGATCGAGGCTAAACCTATCGCGAGGAGGAGGTCATGAGAAGAACCCTACTGAAACCCTTGGCGTTGGCGGTGGTGGCGGCCGCGATACCGGCGTCGGCCCTGGCCAACGAAGGGCTGCTGGAGCTCCAGGAAGACGATGAATACTGGGTCATGCCGAACGGCGATTTCGCCAATACCCGGTATTCGAAGCTCGACCAGATCAACGCCGGAAACGCCCCCAAGCTGCAGGCCGCCTGGACGTTTTCGACCGGTGTCCTGAGAGGCCATGAGGGCGGTCCCCTGGTGCTGCCTGGCAGCGCCACGGGGCTCGAGCACGACACCCTGTACGTCAACGCGCCCTTTCCCAACAATACCTTCGCCATCAACCTGGACACCCTGGAGGTGGTCTGGGAGTACGTTCCGATCCAGAACCAGGACGAGACCGTGCCGGTCATGTGCTGTGATACGGTGAATCGTGGGGTGGCGTTCGGCGATGGGAAGATCTTCCTCCAACAGGCCGACACGGAGCTGGTGGCGCTAGACGCCAAGACCGGCAAGAAGGTCTGGTCGGTCAAGAACGGAAACCCCAAGAAGGGCGAGACCAACACCAATGCCCCGCACGTCATCAAGGACAAGGTGTTCACGGGCATCAGCGGCGGCGAGTTCGGGGTGCGCGGTTTCCTAGCCGCCTATAACATCAAGGACGGCAAGCTCGCGTGGAAGGCCTACAGCGTCGGTCCCGACGCCGAGATGCTGATCGACCCGCAAAAGACCACCGAGCTCGGCAAGCCGGTCGGCAAGGACTCGAGCCTCAAGACCTGGCAGGGCGAGCAATGGAAGATCGGCGGCGGTACGACCTGGGGTTGGTTTTCCTATGATCCCGATCTGAACCTCGTGTACTACGGGTCGGGGAACCCGAGCACCTGGAACCCGGTCGTGCGTCCCGGCGACAACAAGTGGTCGATGGCCATCTTTGCGCGTGATGTCGACACCGGGATGGCCAAGTGGGTCTATCAGATGACGCCCCACGACGAGTGGGACTACGACGGCGTCAACGAGATGATCCTGGCCGACATCGAGGTCAAGGGCAAAGACGTCAAGGCCCTCGTACACTTCGACCGCAACGGCTTCGGTTACACCATGAACCGCGAGACGGGCGAGCTCCTGGTCGCCGAGAAGTTCGATCCGTCGGTCAACTGGGCCACGCACGTGGACATGAAGACCGGCCGTCCCCAGACGGTGGCAAAGTACAGCACCCACAAGGGCGGCGAGGACGTCAACACCAAGAACGTCTGTCCCGCGGCGCTCGGCACCAAGGACCAGCAACCGGCCGCCTATTCCCCGCGCACCGGTTTGTTCTACATCCCCACCAACCACTTGTGCATGGACTACGAGCCGGTGAGCGGCGGTGAGTACACCGCGGGCCAGCCGTATGTGAACGCGGTGCTGAACATGTATGCGGCGGGCAAGGTCACGGGCGACGGCACCAGCAACCTGGGTAATTTCGTCGCCTGGGATGCGGGTGAGGGCAAGATCAAGTGGTCGGTGCCGGAGCGGTTCTCGGTATGGAGCGGGGCGGTGGCGACCGCCGGTGATGTGGTGTTCTACGGGACCCTCGACGGCTACATCAAGTGTATCGATGCCAAGTCCGGCAAGCTCCTGTGGAAGTTCAAGACCCCGTCCGGGATCATCGGCAACCTCAATACCTGGATGCACAAGGACAAGCAGTATGTCGGTGTCTTGTCCGGGGTGGGCGGCTGGGCCGGCATCGGGATGGCGGCCGGTCTCATCGAGGACACCGAGGGGCTGGGTGCCGTGGGGGCTTACAAGGGCCTGAGCTCGTATACCCGCCTGGGCGGTGTGCTGAGCGCGTTCAGCCTGCCGTAGGCGGCACCTGAGCGCGTCATTGCGGAAAAAACGACAGGGCCCGGCACCGGTCTGAACGGTGCCGGGCTTTGGTCGTCTGCCAAGGGAAGGTGAACGGGACCCGCCCGGTGCAACGCTACGGGTCGGGGCCTTTGGTGAGCGGCGTGTGATCCTAGGGCTCACGCGCGGCCCGATTGCAGCGGTTAAGTGGTGGACAGGATCAACAACATGCCGAACATAGACAAGAGTGGGGTGGCATTGGCGGCTGTGCTCGGCCTCTTGGGTGGCTGCGGCGGGGGCGGGCAATCGGAGGAAGAGATCCGAAACGCGATAAATCAAGTCGATGCCATGATCGCCAAGCAGCAAAAGGCCACCAGTGGCTATAAAAATGAAGACGAGCTTGCCAAGCTCAAGTCCGAGCTCGAACGGCAACTCGGCGAGATCACCGCCGCCAAGAACGAGTAAAGACGACCGGAGCGCTTGGCGAGCGCCGCGCGCGCTACTCGCGCGTCCTGGCGGGGGGCGGTTCCTCGAAATGAATGGCGCGGCGCCGCGGCAGGTGCTCGACGGCGGCGCTCTGCGTTTCTGCGGGCCGGCGCTCCCCTGAAAAGTTTAATTGATTTTTTTCGGCCGATCCCTCGCCGCCGATGACCCGCGGGATCGCCGAGAGTTCGAGTGCACTCGGCGCAAACAGCGCTTCGTGTCCCGGTTGCCCTTCCTCCTGGTTGACGGACATCTCGCCCGCGTCTGCCTGTGCTCCCTCGTTCGGGCCGGAAGGGCTCGCGAAGCGATCGTTCAAGGACTGGACATAGCGGTCCGCGTCGGCCTGGACACGGGCAATGTAGCCCTTGGTGCGCCGCCCCCAGCCGATGGGCGCGCTGCGCAGGAGGCCATGCCTCAAGCGTGTGTTCTTGCGAAACCCCTTGACCAGTGCCTCGCGCAACTCGGGGGCGACGGCTTCCCGCGTGAGCGTGCGCAGGACGGAGCGGGCGGCCAGACGCCGTACGACGACATGCGGATACAGGAGCAGCAGGACGCCCACGCCCACCAGCGCCCAGAGGACGGGAGCCGGCCAGGGCAGGGCCGCAGCGAGGCCTTGCCATCCCCCCGCCGCCATGACCGCGAAGACCGATGCGCCGACGATCGAGCCGTAGATGAGCCCATCGATCCAGAGGACGCGGCGTTTCCATCGCTGCCGCGCGGCGCGCAGGCGGGGCACCAATTCGCTTTCGATGGCCTTGGCGCTCGTTTCCAGGACGCCGATGATCCGGTAGGCCCGATCGACCTCGATCTGCTGCATGCGTTCCAGGACCTCGGCCATATCGACCGCGCGCTTGGCCTCGAAACGGCGGCGGAGGTTCGGGTCATCGATCGGATTGGCCGCCTCCAGGTTGTAGATCCGATAGAAGCGCCCCGCGGTGAGCCCGGCGCTCGCCAGGGCGCGCTGCCAGGCCGCGAACACCTCTTCGGGGTTGTCCTCGCGGGCGGTCACGTCGATTTGATTCAGGATGAACAGGAACTTGCTCGAATCGGGGCGCTTGACCGTGTCCGCGACGAGGTGCTGCAAGGTGTCTTTCATCGCCCCCGGCTCGGGGTGGCGGGCGTCGAAGAACACCAGCACGAGATCCGAGAGATCGATGATGTGATCGGTGATCCGAAGGGTCGAGGTGCGCTGCAGATCGGCATCGAAACCCGGCGAGTCGATGAGGATCTTGCCTCGCAGGGCCACGCTCGGGCAGGTCTTGAGCTGCAGGTAGGCATCGACCCGACGGCCCTCGCCGCTGGCCACCGATTCGATGTCGCGGCTGATATTGTAAAACGGAAACCGCGGATCGGCATCTAGCGCGATTCCCGGCAACGACCGGTGAATGGCGTCGGTGCTGTAGCAGATGACGGTGAACTTGTCATCGACCGCCTGATTTCCGGTGAGCTGTAGCTTGTACTTGAGAACGTCGTTGATAAAGGTGGACTTTCCGGAGGAGAAGGTGCCGAGCACCGCGATCAGGGGCCACCACGGGACACGCGTGGCGTAGGACTCGTCCGGGTCGAGCACACCGAGGCGATAGCCGACGCGGTCCAGCCTCCGGAAGCTCCGCACTACGTCGAGCAAGACCGGGTTCTCGTGTGCTAGGTGGTTCTCCAAGCGCAGCAGCCGCTGCGCCAGGCCGCTTTGGACACTACCAGCCATTTGTCTGCTTCCGATAGGATAGGTCCGTCGAGCCGCGACCGGCGGCGTTGTACCGGGCGGAGCGGGACCGACGGCATAGGGTCGTTCCCAAGTAGATTGAAGATTGCGGCCGGCCGTGCCAGCCGCGGCGTCGACCGTCAGATGTTGCGGTGGGCCTCGTTGGTCAGGAGTTTTTGAATCATATCATGCCCTCCCCGTCGATGGCAGGTCCCCCGAGCGGGCGGGTCTCCGTCCGGAAACCCGCCGTGCGTGGCCCGGGCGCCCCCGGCACGGGCGATCGGGGTGGCCAGGTGCCTGTCTTGATGCAGAGCGAATGGCGGCTGTCCTTTCACGAGCTCCTCCAGGGCGAGGAGGATGGCGCGATCCTCGGGCTCGCGAGCCACCTCGCTCGCGATCGCCTGGAACAGGCGGCGCGATTCGCACAGACCGAGGCGCTCTTCGAGTCCCCTCCGGCGCTCACCGGTCCTTTCTTCGGCTATTTCGATCCGCTGCGCGAGCGGACGGAGGTGGGGTCTATCGACGCACCGGGGTTCCGGTATCTGATCAGACAGTATGCGCCGGTCGCCCTGACCTACGGGTCCTGGGTCGCCCCTCTGGCCGGGACTGCCACCGTCCATCGGCGGCCCTTCGCCCTGTTGTTTCGCTACCATGCCGGTGGCGGTGCCCGGCGGGTACGGGAGGGCTATCGCAGGTTGCTGGCCGGGCAGGGGATCGGGTTGCCGGAGATCATGGATGAGGCCTTTATACGCGATGGCTCTCTGCTCGATGCGGCCTTCCTGCCGGCGGTTCTCTCGCTCTGCATCGCACGATCTCCGCAGGGCCTGTTTCCCGAGCTCATCGGAATGCTCCTGGGCCAGGCCCTTGGGCTCTTGCCCTTCCGGGCGTTGATGGCCGGGAGGTGCCCGTCGGCGATCCGGGGCGACACATCCCTCGGGCCGCTTCTAGGTCCCCACGACGCCGGCTTGGACCCGATCTCGACGATGGTCGAAGACCACCTCGAGACCGCCCGGGAGGCTCTGGGTCGGCAGGGGGTTGGGCATGCGTGGCATCGCATCCGGAACGGGCTCCTGGCCCAATTCCTGGCCGAGCGCGGGCTTTGTCGATCCGCCGTCGAGGCATGGGAAGCGCGCCGGCGTTCGGACCGTCATGCCGCTGTCCTGGCGATCTTGAAAGCCAAGCGGCCTTACGCCCTCGGCCAGCACCGTGATAAGACCCTGGGCGACCGGCGGATCGAGGACTGGCTGGCGCCGGGAGCGGACCTCGGAGGGCTCCTGGATGCCCTTGCCGCGTCCGACCTCGTAGACCCGGCGGCGCCTCTGCAGAGCCGTTTTCTCGCATCGCTTTCGCCCGGTGGCGCCATGTACCGGGTCTTTCGCGACGACGAGATCGCTACCCTGGTGGAGTGGATAGGGGGATTGGGCGAGTCGAAGTCCTCGATCCGCGAACGGCCGGTGTCGGTAGCCGCGGAGCCGTCGGGCGGCTTCCACGACACGCGGGTTGCCAATAAAATCAAAATGTTTGCCGGGAAGGGCACCGAAAGCAAAGACGCCAGGGTTCTCTTCCATCGACTGCTCAATCCGGAGCAGTACCCCGAGGAATTGCCGGCCGCACGGTCGCTGATCCAGCGTTTCCTGAGAAATACCGCCACGGCCTTGCGCGGCCCCACGCGCGGCGAGGACCTCTGGTTCTTCCCGTACAGCCCGGGTGCCTTGGAAGCGCGCATCGATGCGATTCACCATCGCGCGGTCGCCGCCTACCGGCCGTTCGTCCCGCCGCCGCGCCTCGACCGCGAGGAATACCGATGGCTTCTGACCCGGCTCGCGCCGCTGGTGCTCGTGGACGGCTGCTGGCTGCAGAAGGCCGCCTGGCTCGATGGCCGCCACGCGCCCGTGGCCGCTCGCCTCCTCGCGATCTATACGGACGAGATCGGCGGCGGCGATCCCGATCAAAACCACGCGAATATCTTTCGCCGCCTCCTGGAAGGCGAGGGGATCCGGCTACCGGAGCTGACGTCCGCGGCGTTCATCGCCTGGCCGGGGTTTTCGGCCGCGGTCTTCGATTTGCCCGCCTACCTCCTCGCCATCTCCCGGTTCCCCCGTACCTTCCTACCGGAGATCCTGGGCCTCAATCTCGCCATTGAGCTGAGTGGGCTCGGGGCCTTCTATATGAGCGTGGTGGACGAGATGCGCTATCTGGGCCTCGACCCCGCCATCGTGACCGTGCATCTGGCGAGCGACAACCTGGCGAGCGGGCACGCGGCCCTCGCCCGAGAGGCCGTCATGATCTATCTGGACGGGGTGGGTTCCGATTTCGGGCATGAAGAGCTCGACCGGCACTGGCGCCGGGTGTCCCTGGGCTATGCCTCGCTTCGAATCGTCCCGCGCCGGGCCTTTGCCGTGTTGTTGATGAGGGCCGTACCGCGGTTTGGCCTGGCTCGCCTGAAGAAGGCTCTGCTCGGATGGCGGGGCGCCGTGCGGGCCTGAGCGCGCGATGGCAAGCGCGCTGGCCATGATGAGGACGGTGGGCTAGCCATCCGACGGATGGTCGGAGCGAGCCGGTGATAGGGCTCTTACAGCGCGTAACCGAGGGGCGCGTCCAGGCCGGGGACGCGACCATCGCCGAGATCGGAATCGGGCTGCTCGTGCTGGTAGCCATCGAGCGCGGGGACACCGAGGTCCAAGCCGAACGCTTGCTGGAACGCCTGCTCGGCTATCGGGTCTTTCCGGATGTCGAGGGGAAGATGAACCGGAGCCTCCAGGACATCGGCGGCGGGCTCTTGCTGGTGCCCCAGTTCACGCTCGCGGCGGATACGCGGAAGGGCATGCGCCCGAGCCTCACCCCGGCCGCTGATCCGGGTGCGGGCGAACGGCTGTTCGCCTATCTCGGCGAGCGCGCCCGGGCGCGCCATCCGATCGTCGCTCTCGGCCGTTTCGGGGCCCGTATGCAAGTCAGGCTCACCAATGACGGGCCGCTCACATTCTGGCTGCGGGCCGGGCCCAGGGGCGCGCCGGCCGATCCGTAGCCCGAGCCATGAAATCGCGATCGTTCCGCGGAGATCATCGCAAGGGCGTTCGACAGCCCCGTCATGGCGAGCGATCGGGCTGGACAGGATTGGGATGGCGCCCTATATTTCCGCCCATCCAAAAAACAATCGGCAGCCGTATCCACCATGAGATACACGAAAACGCGTCGACGCAAGGGGGGCACCGGCCTGGGCTGGTGGCAGCCCTGGATGCAGATGTGGGAGATCGCCGTGGCCGCGCCAGAGGTCGTGGCCCATCGCACCGCGCGCATGGCCAAGTCGGGTCCCAGCCGGTCGAGCGCCGACCGCAGGGAGTTCACGCGCATGACCCAGGAGAAATTCGAGGCCTTCGGTGAATCGGCCAGCGCCATGGCCGCGGAGATCGTCCGAGCCAATCTGGCGCTGTGGCCGTCGGTCCTGCGCGCGGGTGGGACGTTCCCGTCCGCGTGGATGCCCACCGCGCGAGCGGGTAGTCGCCGCTTCGCTTCGAAATCGGCGTCGGCAGCGGGGGCCGTGCCGCGCATCGTATCGAGCGCCGCCTTGCGCGTGCTCGCCAAGGGTCTCGCGCCGGTACGCCGCCGGACCACGGCCAACGCCAAGCGGCTGCGGCGGACCCCGCGCTGAAACCGTCTGCACGGGAAGGGCCCGCACCCGCACGGGTCGGGTCGCGCCAACATCCCGTTTAGACTTCCGTCCCTCGTTTCGATCTCGCCGACCACTCGCATCGCATCCCATGCGACAAGTCGTGCTCGATGCCGAGACCACCGGGCTCGAGCCCCACGCGGGCCACCGCATCATCGAGCTCGGTTGCGTCGAGATCGTGAACCGGCGCGTGAGCGATCGGCGCTTCCACCGCTACCTGCATCCCGATCGGGACATCGACGAAGGGGCCGTCCAGGTGCACGGGATCACCCTGGCGGACCTCGAAGCGAGCCCGCGTTTCGCAGAGATCGCCGCGGAATTCCTTCAATTCGTGCGCGGCGCCGAGGTCATCATCCACAATGCGGCCTTCGACCTGGGCTTCCTCGACCATGAGCTCATGCTCGCGGGTCCCGAGTGGGGTCGCTTCGGGGACCATTGTAAGGTCGTGGATACGCTGGCCCTGGCGCGCGAGAAACACCCCGGCCAGAAGAACAGCCTGGACGCCCTGTGCAAGCGCTATCAGGTGGACAACGCCGCCCGCGCACTGCACGGGGCCCTGCTCGACGCCGAGATCCTGGCGGATGTCTATCTGGCGATGACCGGGGGGCAGGCGACCCTCCTCCTCGAAGACGAGTCGCAGCCATCACCGGGGGCGGGCGTCTCACGGCGCGCCGCGCGGCGCGTATCGCTCCGGGTCATCATCCCGAGTCCTTCGGAATCGGCAGAGCACCAGCGGCTCCTGGACCTCCTCGACAAAGAGAGCGGTGGCCGCTGCGTGTGGAGGCGGTCGGGGCCGGCCCCCGACGCCCCCCAAGACGCCCGCGGCGCCTCAGGGTAAGATCGCGCGGCCCGCGCCGCGGGCACTCGGGGCTGGGCATAGCGGCATAGAAGGAACGCCGTGTACGGCAAAACCGCTCGTACGGTTCGGAGGGCGGGCAGACGCGAGTCTTCCCGTCCCCTATCGACAACCGACCTAGCTAACTAAGCTGCCGGGGCCGTGGGCAAGGCCGGATGCCGTACGAAACGTGCGAAACCATGATGGCGATCCCGGTCGGCTTTCAGCGTTTGGTTAGCCGGCCTCCCTGCTCCGCGGACAGACCAGCCAATAACTTCATGAGGGTGGGGGGGTCGACCGGCTTGACCATGTGCTGATTGAAACCGGCCTCTTCAGTGCGGCGGCGGTCTTCCTCCTGGCCCCAGCCGGTCAGGGCGATGAGGAACATCCCCTGGCCCCACGGCTGTTGGCGGATGCGCCAGCAGGCGTCGTAGCCGTTCAGCTTCGGCATGCCGATGTCGAGCAGCACGACATCGGGGCGCAACGTCTCGGCCGCTTCGACGGCTTGCTCGCCATCGTAGGCCGTGCCGACCTCGTACCCCTTGATCTTCAAGAGCATCGCCAGGCTGTCGGCGCTGTCCTGGTTGTCGTCCACGATCAAGATGCGGCACTTGGTGGCGGGCTTTGGCTCGCCGTCCTCCTTCGGTGGAGCGGCGGCGGGGAGTAGCGTCGCCACGGCGACCGGCAGACGGACGACAAACTCGCTCCCCCGGTCCGCGCCCTCGCTCCGGGCCTCGATGTTGCCGCCGTGCAGCTCGACCAGCCCCTTGACGAGCGACAAACCGATGCCGAGCCCCCCCGGCGACCGCAGTGACGCTCGTGGCGACTGCGCGAAAATATCGAAGAGGCGCGGCAACATCTCGGCGCTGATGCCGATGCCATTGTCCTTGACGGAGACGATCACGTCGCTCCCCTGCCGCTCGGCACTCAGCCGGATGCGGCCGCCTTCCTCGGTGTACTTGGCGGCGTTGTTGAGGAGGTTAGCGAGCACCTGGGCGAGCCGCAGCGGGTCGGCCTCTAGGTGGATCGGCTCGGGCGGCAAGGTAACGGTGAGTTCGTGACTGCCGGCCTCAATGATCGGACGGCTGGTTTCCAGGGCGGCCTCCACCACCGTGACCAGCTCGACCCACTCCTTGCGGAGCTCCAGCCGCTTGCGGGAGATGCGCGAGACATCAAGCAGGTCCTCGAGCAGCCGGGCCATGACCTGCACCTGACGGTCGATGACCTCCCGGCCCCATCGCAGCTCCGGGTCGGGCGGGCCTTTGACCTTGAGGATTTGCACGGCGTTGCGGATCGGCGCCAACGGGTTGCGCAGCTCGTGGGCCAGGGTGGCCAGGAACTCGTCCTTGCGGCGGTCGGCCTCTTTCAGAGCCGCCTCCATCTCCTTGCGCGAGGTGATATCGCGGGCAATTGTCGATGCGCCAACGATGCGCCCTCCGCAGTCTCTGACCGGAGAAATCGTGAGGGAAATCGGAACCAGAGAACGATCTTTGCGGATGCGGATCGTATCGAAATGATCCACGCGCTCGCCCCGCTTGAGGCGATTCAGAATCTCAGGCTCTTCGTCGCGCCGCTCCGCGGGAATCAGCATGGTGATGGACTGCCCGATCGTTTCCTGAGCCGAGTAGCCGAACAGCCGCTCCGCGCTTTCGTTCCAACTGGTGATGATGCCGTTGAGGTCTTTGCTGATGATCGCGTCCTCGGAGGAATCGACAATGGCAGACAGCAACGCAGCAGCTTGCTCCCCCTGCTTACGTTCGGTGATGTCGAGCAGCATGTTAATGGCCCCGACGACCCGGCCTTCGGCATCGCGCAGCGGCGTCGGGTAGGGCATGAACCAGACGCGCGTGCCGTCGGGACGCTCGGCGATGGTTTCCGCGCCCCGGCCGGCGCGGCCTTCCTTGAGGGCGAGGGCCACAGCGCATTCATCGTGCGGCAGCGGCGTGCCGTCGGGACGATACAGTTTCCAGGTCACGCACCAAGAATCGGCGCCCAGCTCCGGCACGCGGCCGGAAAATTCGACCGCTGCCAGATTGAAATGCGTGAGCCGGCCCTGGGCGTCGGTGGTGTAGATTGCCACAGGGAGCGCATCAATCATCTCGCGGAAGCGACGCTCGCTCTCACGCAGCGCCGCCTGGGTGCGCTGGAGCGCCTGGTAGTGCCGTTGTTCCGTCAGGTCGGTGACCATCAGGCACAAGCCGAGGGCGCCTTCCTGCAAAGCGCTGACGCCGAGGTATACCGGCACCGGCGTGCCGTCAGCCTGCCGCAGTACGACCTCTCCCTGGACCTCGGCGGCCTGGCCGTCGCGCAGCAGGGCTTCGATGACCGGCCTTCCGTCGGGGGCGACGAAGCCGCCGATCGGCTTGCCGAGCAGGGAGTGGAGCGGCCGTCTGAGGAGCTCGGCGAAGCGGCGGTTACAGTAGATGATCGCGCCGTCGATGGTGAGCGTCGCCGCGCCGTGGGGCACCTGCTCGACCAGCAGCCGATAGGGCTTGTCGGTCGTCTCGAGGGTGTAGACCTGCTCGCGCCCGGCCTCGACGAGGACGGCGTCAACCTCTCCGGCCCGTAGCGCGCGGAGGGCGTCTTCGGCTTCTTCCAGCCGGCGGCGCAAGTCCTCGTTCTCGCGCAGCAGTTGGCCGATGCTCAGGGTGGTCAAGGCCGTGCCTTCTCGAGTCTCGTTGGTGGTTCCGCGGACGCCCCATTAGGCTTGGCGAGGCGTAGCTGCAGCCCCACGAAGGTGCGCTCCACGTTGGACAGATCGCCAACCACCTTGCGGAGCGGCGCGGGCAGCTTGCGGACCAGGGTGGGGATGGCGACGATCTGGTCGCCCTTGGCAAGCTGCGGGTGGACCAGCAGGTCTACCACTTCGATCTTGTACTTGCCGCGCAGGTGCTCCTCGCACAGCCTGGTAAGGTTCTCGAAGGCGGCGACGGACTTCGCCGTCTTCCCCGCGACATAGAGGCGCAGCTCCCACACGTCCGGGTCCGCTTCCGCGGTGGCGGCCAGGTTCGCCGGGGTCTTTGGCTTGTTCGGGTCACGCTTCATTTGCGTCTTCCCTGAGGGGTCGTTCTACGAGAGCGGTTGCCAGGGGTCTCGGCCGGCTCGTCCGCCTTGCGACTGCGGGCCATCTCCTCTCGGTTCTGTCCCGCGCGGTCGGCGGCGGCCTGTTCCTTGGCGATGAGCCGCTTCAGCTCGTACCTGCTCCGCCTTGAACTGGCCGCGCTGGGCGACAATCTGGGCCTCCAGGGCCTGGCGCTTGCGCTCCAGGTCGCGCTGGCGGCGCTCGATCTCCTGCTTACGGGTCAAGGTGGCGGCCTGCTCGCGCGCCTCCTGGGCCACGCGCATGGACCCGGTGAGCACGCCTTCCGGCCCGACGTACACGTCCTTCAGCTCGGCCCCGTGGTCGGTCAGGAGGTACTCGCGGATCTGGTTGGAGTGGGCCATGCCGCGCGACTTCAGGACGTACATGCCACGGTTGCGCTCCCCCCCAGCCCGATGTCGCGCACCAAAAGCCAGGTGTGAATTAGGGATGAGATGCCAGTCTGGCTCTGTTCCAAGTGGTCGCCGCCGTGGGTCCAGGCTGGTGAACAGGGCGGTGATCTGCCGGGCCTTGAGGTAGTCGATCACCCGCATCAGCATCGACTCGGCCTCGACGGACGTGCCGGCGTTGAGGAACGTGGTGATCGGGTCCACGATCACCACGCGGGGATGGAGCTCGTTGGCCAGCCTGTGGAGTGTGGCCAGGTGCATTTCCAGCCCGTAGGCGGTGGGGCGGGTGGCGTGGAAGCGCAAGATGCCCTGCTTCAGCCAGGGCGCCAGGTCCAGGCCGATGGACCGCATGTTACGGACCAGTTGGCCTTCCGACTCCTCGAAGGCCAAGTACAGGCAGCGCTCGCCGCGGCGGCAGGTGGCGTCGGCGAAGTGGGCGGGCAGGCTGGTCTTGCCGGTACCCGCCGTTCCGGTGATCAGCACACTGCTGCCGCGGTAGACCCCCGCGCCGCCGAGCATGTCGTCGAGCCGGGGGACGCCGGTGGAGATCCGTTCGTCGGACGCCTCTTGCCGCAGGCCCATCGAGGTGACGGGCAGGACGGAGATGCCGTTTCCGTCGATCAGGAAGGGGTACTCGTTGGTGCCGTGGGTGGTGCCGCGGTACTTGACGATGCGCAGCCGGCGGGTCGAGAGCTGCTCGGTGACCCTGTGGTCCAGCACGATGACGCAGTCGGAGACGTACTCCTCCAGGCCCTGGCGGGTGAGCGTGCCGTCGTCGCCGCGCTCGCCGGTGATGAGCGCCGTGACGCCCTTGTCCTTGAGCCAGCGGAACAGCCGGCGCAATTCGGAGCGCAGGACGGCGGCGTTGGACAGGCCGCCGAAGAGCGTCTCGATGGTGTCGAGCACGATGCGTTTGGCGCCGATCGAGTCGATGGCATGGCCCAGGCGGATGAAGAGACCTTCGAGGTCGTACTCGCCGGTCTCCTCGATCTCGCTGCGCTCGACGTGGACGTAATCCACCAGCAGTTTGTTCTGATCGGCCAGTTCTTCCAGGTCGAAGCCGAGGGAGCGGACGTTCTGGGCTAGCTCCTCGGCGGTCTCCTCAAAGGCCAGGAAGACGCCGGGCTCGCCGAGCTCGGTCGCGCCGTGGACGAGAAACTCCATCGCTAGGAGCGTCTTGCCGCAGCCGGCGCTACCGCAAACGAGGGTGGGGCGGCCGCGCGGCAGCCCGCCGCCAGTGATCTCGTCAAGTCCTTGGATGCCGGTCGCGGCCTTGGGGAGCGAACGGCTATTCGAGTTGCGGTTGATCGCCGCTTTGCTCATGACTTCTCCCGAGAGGCGCGCCGGACCGTGTGCTCCGCGCCGATTCCCGGCCGACCGTAAATCCGCCAACGCCGTAACGCCCCATCGAGCTCTGCGTGCAGTAGTCTACCGTTTCAAATTGGCGTCCTTTCAAATCGCTCGTTTCTGTCCGGCAGAATGCGAGCTCGGCAATAGTCTATACGAGCCAGCGGCCGTTGAATATGGTCCGCGGAGCACAGAGCGAGGGGATGCCGGCGCTCGGGTGCCGTGCCAGCTAACGCTCGCGGTGAGCTGGGCCAGATAGCTAGACCATGCTAACTACTTCGACGCTAAGCTGCTCTTTCACCTGATGCTCCGTAGACAGATAGCGATCAATAGCATCAAGAGTAGTGGCGTGAAAATAGCGCTCACCGCACTCAGTGCATACTTCCGCCTCTACGTTCTCAACGATGTAAAGGTGGCTCGCAGCCAATGCTGGCGTTTGACCTTCTTCTTGCCGGTGTCACCACCGCAAAACTCGCAAATCATAGATCCTCAGTTAAGGCATATACTGTGATATAATGACGTCGGTATCTTCGTTAAACCTACTTATCACGTGAATTAGCCGTCCGTCTCTAGCTGGGCCTTCTATGCGATATCTCGTGCCCCGTACATCCTCTGACAACCTCTTCTCAATCGGTCCTTTTAGAATAGCATTTTCGATATCTTCACGTGTCAACTCATCGTCAAGCATGTCCTCCACTGCATGGGATGAAAGGTAGTAAGTACGATCGATAATCTTCTTCCGGTTTCTCTGGATTCTTGCCATTAAGACCCCTGATCAGGCGATCCACGGCGTCGGTTGCAGCGCCTTATAGGGCCAAGGCCCCTGAGTAATCCCACCACGAAGATCCGGAGACAAGCGGCGATGGCCGCCAGCGGGTCTTGAGCGTACTGCACAAACGCTCAGGACCAGAGTATGCCGACGACGGCAGCCGTCAAGAGCGTTGCCAGGGTCCCGGACAGGATGGACTTAGGGCCGAGCGCGACGATCTCCACCCGTCGCTCCGGAACCATGGTGCCGAGACCCCCGATCAGGATCCCGAGGCTGCCGAAGTTTGTGAAACCACATAGCGCATAGGTCATGATCACCACGCTGCGCTCGCTCAACTCGCCCTTCGGCAGCCGCGCGAGGTCGAGGTAGGCGACCAGCTCGTTCAGCACCGTCTTGGTCCCCATGAGCGCGCCGGCGGCCTGGGCCTCGCCCCAGGGGATCCCGGCGAGCCACACCAGGGGGGCCATGAGCACCCCGAGTATGTGTCGCAACGTGACGGGCTCGCCGCCGAAGTGGGGCAAGAGGCCCAGGATAGTGTCTGCGAGGCTCACCAGCGCCACGAACACGATCAGAAGGGCGATGATGTTGATCAGGAGCGCAACGCCCGCGATGGTTCCGCTCGTAATGGCGTCCATGCTGGAGCGCGCCGTCTGTGTGGCGCCGAGCTCGCCGGCGATGGCGCACTCGATCGGCACTATGATCGCGGCGATGAGGAGGGCGCCCGGGGTGTTCATGAGCGAGGCCGTCAGGATGTGGCCCATGGCCTCGGGGAGCACTTCGCCGAGTATGCTCGCGTACAGGACCATGACCGTCCCGGCGATGGTCGCCATCCCGCAGCTCATGATCGAGAACAGCTCGCCGCGGCTCAAGGTGCCGAGGTAAGGCCGCACCAGGAGCGGCGCCTCCACCATGCCGACGAACACGTCCGCGGCCGCGGACAGCCCCACGGCGCCGCCGATCCCCAGGGTCTTCTCGAAGAGCCGCGAGAGCCCGCGCACGATGAACGGGAGGATGCGCCAGTAGAAGAGCAGCGAGGACAGCGCGCTGACCCACCAGGATGAGCGGCAGCGCGCGGAACGCGATCACGAAGCTCGCGCCCGGCACCGCCTCGGTGAACGGCAGGGGGCCACCGCCGAGGTAACCGAACACGAAGGCGGTGCCGGCCTCAGTGGCCCGTTCGAGCGCGTGCATCACCGCGTTGAGCCCCGCGACCCAGGCCCTGACCCAGGGCAACTTCAACAAGGCCGCCGCGGCCAGCGCGAACTGCAACGCGAGGCCCGCGAGCACGATGCGCCAGGGGAAGACGCGCCGGTTTTCGCTCACCGCCCAGGCCAGGCCGATGAAGACAGAGATCCCGAGCGCGCTCTGCAGGAAAAGGGGCACAGGGCTCGTCAGGTCATTGACGTGGCGGCCCGGCATGTTCCGGATGCGCGCGGCCCTCGTCATACGACGCTCGCGTTCGTCACGTGGGCATGGGAAGAATCGCGGGTCGGACGAGGGGAGTGAACACGGGAGAACGCGATCCCTTCCAGCATCCGGCGAGTGGTCGAGTCCTCGTTTCCGAGATAGGCGATCATCTCGCGATAGCTGTCGATGGCCACGCGCTCAACGACCGAATCCTACTGGATCATCCCGATGAGCGAGGTACCCTCGATGTACTCGGAATGGCTGCGGGTAAGAAGCCCGTCCGGTGAAAAGTCGGTTCCCCGCCGAGCTGCACGATGCGCGCGGCGACCTGACCGGCATGCATGCTCATCGTTCGCTTATTAAGCGTAGGAATTTCAACGCGAGTTGTCAACGGGCGGACGATGTTTCGTCGGACGGTCAAGCGGCCTTGACCGGCAGGAAGGTTCGGAATGGGATGGCGCCTACCCGCTCAATCCGCTGTAGACGGGCAGGGGGTTATCTCCGCCGCTTCGAGCCGCTCGCCCGCATCGGGGCCGCCTTCGATTCGCTGGCGCACACGGTGGACGTGGGCGCATCGAGAATCCGCGCCCGCTTCACCCGGGGCTGCCTTCCCAAAGACAGGGTGGGCTCGATCCGGACTGTGTAAATATTGCAAAACAGCTATGCAATTCTTACCATCTCAAGATCCCAATCTACCGCACTCCGTTGATGACGCGCTGCACAAGTTACGGGTTTTACCCATCAGAAAGGTTCTTTGCCTAGCCAGGCACAAGAAATGCCGCTTGCGGCGTAGGGGCGTCGTCGATCCGCAACAGCGGGGGTAGATGAAGGAGCGGGATAGATGAAGGGAAGTGAACAACATAATTCCTGTAGTGCTCGGGAGGCAAGGGTACGCCGCGCAGTCGGGCGAAAACGCGGACGAGCCGGTTGCAGAGACGCAATAGGCAGTCGGTGATGCTACCGACCCCCGCCAGAGGCGCTGTTGCAAGACCCAGGCACGAGTGCCCTGGCGATTGGCGTGGACACCTTGATAGGCGGGGTACAGCTGAGCGGATCTATCGATAGTGTCGACGAAAAGCAGAGAGCGAAAGAAATCGCCGAGCGCGTAGACGGGGTTATAGCCGTGGACAATGCGCTATCGGTGAAATGAGGGAGGGCGGGGGCCGGCCAAAGGCCTTGCAAAGGGCAATGAGGCGGCGTCTCAAGGCCCGACGGCAGCGTTAGGCGAGGAGCTAGGCCGCATTCGAAACAGAACTACGAAACAGAACTACTATTAGGAGAAGAAGATGAATGCTCTAAAATCACTTTTAACAAGTCTTGGCGCTATGGTGCTCATATTCGGACTCAGTGCCTGTGAGCCCGAGGGTGACGCCGAACGCGCGGGCGAGCGGATCGATGACGCCGCAGAAAAGGCGGCCGAAGCTGTCGAACCCGAAGGCCCGGCCGAGCGTGCCGGCGAAAAGATGGATGAGGCGACTGAAGAGGCCGGAGAGGCCGCCGAGGACATGGGTGATAAGGCAGAAGAGGAGACCGAGCGCTGAGAGAATGCCGTGGGGTAGACCGTAACGGCAGCGGGCATCGTGCTGACGGTCATCCGCCGGCCAAACGGTCAAGGCCGATGGCGTGGTTGCCGGTATCGGCATCGAGCCCAACACCCATTCAGCGGAGGCGGCGGGGCTCAAGGTGGACGACGGTATCCTCGTCGACCATGAGCTGCGCACCGGCGCTCCGGACATCTATGCCGCCGGCGACGTTGCCAGCTTCTATAACCCCGCGCCCTTGGAAAATTCTTGCGCGTCTCATGGGGCGGCTGCCGGTTTGAGCCGATGGCTGTTTCTGTTTTCATTATGTTCTTGGTCTCCGTTCCCTCCCCTATCGCTGCTGCCGCGGTGCCCGTGGTCGGCCCCCGTGGTAACTAGCTGATTTCAAACGCCTATCGTTGCATTCAGCGGACCTTGATTCAGGTCCGGCTGGGTAAGAGGTTCACGAGCCCGCGTTCGGGGAAGTATCACCGCTCCCTGAATGCCATGCCACGCGGATTGTCATAATATAGTCGAGGCATTCAGCGCGGTTCTAGCCCCGCGAAAGTACTCGTTACCGTTGGAAGAGTTATACTTGCATACTGCGCTGCTGACGGCGATCTGATCTCGACGTTTACAGATACGACCCCATGTCCCACGCATTGCTCGTCGATGACGATGAAGCCTCCTTGGAGGCCCTGGCTGAGCTGGTCGGCCGCGAAGGATTCACCACCGATATGGCGGGCACGCTACGAGAGGGCCGGGAGAAGATGTCCGCGCGGCGCCCTGATTTAGTGCTGCTCGACATCCACCTGCCGGACGGCAACGGTATCGATCTGTTTGAGGACATCGAGTCCCGCAGCACCACGGAAATCGTGTTAATGACCGGCCAGCCGAGCCTGCAAACCTCGATTGAAGCGCTGCGGTTGGGGGCGGCCGATTATTTGATCAAGCCGGTCAACATCAAGCACCTGAAGGGCATCCTGGCACGGGTAGCGCGTCCGGCGGACCTGAAGGCGGAGATCCGAAGGCTGCATGGAGAGCTCCGTAGCCTGGGTCACTTCAGCCGGTTACTAGGCGCGTCTGCGGCGATGCAGAGAGTTTACGATGCGATCGCCCGGGTTGCCCCGACAGCAGCCACGGTGCTGATCACCGGTGAGAGTGGCTCCGGCAAGGAGCTCGCGGCGCAGAGCATCCACGAGCTGAGCCCGCGTAGGAAGCAGCTATTCCTTCCGGTCAACTGCAGTGCCATCTCGCCGCAATTGATCGAGAGCGAGATGTTCGGCCATGAGAAGGGGAGCTTTACCGGGGCATCGCGCCAGCACAGAGGCTACTTTGAGCGCGCCGACGGCGGCACCTTGTTCCTTGACGAGATCACGGAGATGCCGATCGAGCTGCAGTCGAAGCTCTTGCGAGTTCTAGAGACCGGCACCTTGATGCGGGTCGGCGGGGATGAGCCCTTCGAAACCGACGTGCGCGTGATCGCCGCCACCAACCGCCCCCCCGAGGAGGCGGTCACGGAGGGTAAGCTTCGGGAAGACCTGCTCTATCGGCTACAGGTCTTCCCGCTGCGTCTACCCGCCTTGCGTGAGCGCACGGAAGACATCGAGTTGCTCGCGAACCATTTTCTTGCCGAGATGAACCAGAGCGAGGCGACCGCCAAGACCCTTGCCGTGGAGGTCGTGGAGCAACTGCGCCGCTACCATTGGCCGGGCAACGTCCGCGAGCTAAAGAATATGCTTCATCGCGCCTTCATCATGGCCGAGGAGGTCATCGATATGCACTGCCTGACGCCGGAGCTCGGTGCCACGCCAGTCGCTGTCGGAGACGCTTTGGCCCTACGGGTCGGAATGAAGATAGCGGACGCAGAGCGACGTTTGATCCTCGCTACGCTGGAGCACTGCGGTGGCAATAAAGGGCAGACCGCTGAGCTGCTCGGGGTCAGCGTAAAAACGCTCTACAACCGTCTCAGTACGTATGCCGAACAGTGAGGCCGGTCCCTCGCGAGCGCGCTCGGCATACACATCTACCTGCCTGGTTAGACCGGCAACCCTACCCTTTTGGACATGAGCCCGTCCAATGTCCGTATATGCGCTTGCTGCTTCGCGAGCAGGCCGAGGAACAGCGGCTTCAGCTCCGCCGGAATGGCGGTAGTAGCCTCCAGCACCTCTTGATAACGCTTACAGCCGGACTCTTCACCTGCCTTCAAGGCCCTGAGCACCACGCTATCGCCAAAGATGCTTGCCGCTCCCATGACGACCTTGGACCAGGTACCCCACCCCCCGAAGAAGCCATCGGCCCTGCGTTCCGGCTGCTGGATCTGGGCCTCGAGCCGCGAGGCGGCCTGCTGATGGTCGCTAAGGATGGTGGCTAGTTCTTGAAACTCCGCGTTCTGTCCCAATTCTTCCCGTGCTTTGTGCAACACCTGTCGATACGTTTCCACTGCTGAACATTCCCTTTTCAAAAGCTTACCGGTGATCTCGTGCCAATTCATGTCGGTGTCCAACTGATTCATGTCGGTGTCCAACTGATTCATTGTCGGTGTCCAACTGGAGAGTTCCACAAGTCGGTTGAACATTGCACCGACGCCCGGCTACAGGGGTCAAAACGCGAGGGTGTCGGTTCTCAGTTCATTGGTACATGTTTCAACATCCGTGCCATAGCCGGTCCTGGATAGATATGCATTTATATTCAGTAAGTTGCACGATGCCACAAGGTGCTGAGATCGGCCCGGTAGGATGGTGTGGGTAATAATCACTTGTACCCTTGTAGGTATTACTACAGGAGGTAGCGTCGAAAAGAAGCATGCGGTAACTCTTACGGCGCGAAACGCGTTCGATTCAGGCGCTGGGCTATCGCATTAAAAAATGCGGGCCCGTCCTAACGTTTACGGCCTGGCTGGACTAGAACGTCGAAGCGGGACGGCCCACCCCGCAACTGATCCTCAGCACCCCGCGATGGTCAACCGAGGCGCCCTCCCAGGCGGTCCCCTGGCGGGTGTCGCATTCGCCCCCGCGCGGTGCTCGTGAGCAGCACTGATTGTGGAGAGGATTAAGGTCAAGACCCCAGATCCGGAATCTGAGGCGGCGCGTGCATGGCGCGGCACGAGCGAGGAGGATCTCCGAGCCCAAGCCGTTGCTATGGGCTCCTCGTCCGATGTGCGGTTAGAAGCGCCCGCCCTTTTTTCTGAAGGCAAGCAGGGCGGGCGCTCCCCTTATCACTGTCAGGGAAACCGGCCCCCTGCTACTGACCCGGCGGGGGGGTTGACGGCGGCGTAGGCGTGGCCGGTGCCGCCGGATCCGGAACGGTGCTTGGCGCCTGAGGCGCAGGCACTTCTTCCTGGTCCTCGCACGCTGCCAGTAAGAGTGGCAGGAGCAGAGGGATCAGTCGCTGGTACGATTTCTGGTTCATCGGATTCTTCCTCTAATTCTAATTTAACTCTAAGAGTTGGTTACGAGCCGCTCGCATTGGGCTGGAAGGCCGCATACTCCGAGATGCTGATCTGGCCGTCTTTGTCTTGGTCCAGACGGCTCATCTCTTCGGACAGACCCGGCACGGCCACGGATTCACCGGGGGAGATGAATCCATTGCTGTCGACGTCGACCTCCCCGAAGGTCGGGGGCGGCAGGGGCGTTTGGTCGTCTAGGGCTTGCGCCGGTGGGACCATCCAGCCTGAAGCGGCCATCAATAGCACCGCGGGGATCGAGATTGGTTTGCTGCTCATGATGACCTCCGTAGCGTCGTGTTGAGAAACACATGGAACACGCCGGACCGAGCCCGGTATCGCGATCTAGTTCAAGGCACGTGCCGGATCCGGTTGGACTGGGTAAATTACCCTTTATAATGCTAAGGATATCGTCCGATCGCTTGAGCGATTCCAGTTCGATCGCTGGCGATGACCCTATCTTCGGATGCAGTCTATCAGCAAGAATTACCGGTCCACGGAAAATGTTGCAGGGCGGGAGATAGCGCGGGTGGTCGGTTCGGGGAGTGGATCGCGAGGTTTGCGCTTCTAGCGCTGTGGAGAAGCAATGACTTGAACCACGGTTGCGACTCCGGATCGAGTACAGGCAAGGACTGCGCCCCTCGCTTGATTTCATGCGGCGATCGTTGGTATCCATGGCGTGCGTGAGGATCGTGATCGGATCTCTGGCGATGACCCCGGTGGACGGCTATGCACCACCCTCGGGCCCACCGCCGCCACCGCATCAGACGCCATCCGCCGAATCTTCTATTTATGTCGATTGGCGAGTCGGCGACTGATGCGCGCCCACCTGTCCATGTTCGAGAAGGGGGTGGTCCTCATCGCGATCCCCTTACTGTTGCAATCGGTATTCATCGGTCTCTTCCTCCACAGCCGCGAGGAAGGCCAGGAGGACCACCGCTGGCTCTCCCGTACCAAAGAGGTAATTGCCGAGGCCGGGCACGTCCAGCGCCTCCTCCTCGAGGCCCATAACGATATGCGCGGGTTCGTGATCACCGGCGACCCCGCCTTCGCCCAGGCCTATGAGGAGGCCGTCCGGGTCCTGCCCCGGAAGATCGCGGCGTTACAACGCCGGCTCCGCGACCCCGGACAACGGTTGCGCGTCGCCCGGATAGCCGATGACGCGAGCACGCTGCTCGGCTTCCTCGGCGAGCTCAACGGTTTCATGCAGGCCGGAAAGCCGGAGCAGGCGGTCGCCGCGATCAAGGCCCTCACCGGCCAGGAACGCATGAACGACCTGCGCCAGGAGTTCGATGCGTTTTTGCAGCGGCAGCGCGAGCTGGACAGGGCGCGCGACCTAGCGGTGGAAGAGCGGTGGCTGATCGAGGACTGGTGGCTGGGCACGGGGGCAGTGGCGAGCCTCCTCCTCGGCCTGGGAGTGACCTATGCCTTCAGCCGGGGGGTCAGCCGGCGTCTTAACGCCATGGTGCAAAACACAAAGCGCCTGGCCGAGGGTGAGGAGCCGCTCCCGGCGCTCGGTGGCGAGGACGAGATCGCCCGCGTGGACCAGGCCTTTCACACCATGGCCACCACCCTCAGGCGCCGCACGGCGGATCTGAACGCCTCGAACCGCGAGCTGCAGGACTTCGCCGCGGTCGCCTCCCACGATCTCCAGGAGCCGCTCCGCAAGATCGAGGCCTTTGGCAGCCTGTTGAAGACCAAGTATGATGAGGTCCTGGACGAACGGGGGCGCGATTACCTCGCGCGCATGCTCGCCGCCACGGTGCGCATGCGCCGACTCATCAACGATCTCTTGAGCTTTTCGCGGGTGACGACCAAGGCCCGAGCCTTCGTGACGGTCGACCTCGCCGCGGTTGCGCGAGAGGTGGTGTCCGATCTGGAGGGACGTATGTACGAGACGGGCGGGCGCGTGGAAGTCGGAGCGCTTCCCACCATCGAGGCCGAGCCGCTACAGATGCGCCAGTTGCTGCAGAACCTCATCGGCAACGGGCTCAAGTTCCATCGCGAGGGTGAGCCACCCGTGGTGCGGATCGAGGGCCGGCTGCTCGACACGAGCGACCCGCACGCCGAGGGCCCCGCACCCGCCCCTCGCCGCTGCGAGATCCAGGTGCAGGACAACGGCATCGGCTTCGAGCAGGTCTATAGCGAGCGCATCTTCGACCTGTTCCAGCGCCTGCACGGCCGCGATGAGTACGAGGGCACGGGGATGGGGCTCGCGATCTGTCGCAAGATCGCCACGCGCCACGGCGGCACCATCAGCGCGCACAGTGCCCCCGGGCAGGGGGCCACCTTCGTCGTCACCTTGGCAGTCACACAGGAGGAGAACCCGGCATGAGACCACAGGGAAAATCCGTCACGATACTCATGGCCGACGACGATGGGGACGACCGTCTGATGACCCGGGAGGCCTTCGGCGACGCGCACCTCTGCAACGACCTGCGCTTCGTCGAAGACGGGGCCGAGTTGATGGAGTATCTCCGTCACCAGGGCCGATACAGCGATCCCGCGGCGGCCCCGCGCCCGGGTTTGATCCTCCTCGATCTCAACATGCCCAAGAAGGACGGGCGGGAGGCGCTCGCGGAGATCAAGGCGGACCCGAATCTCAAGCGCATCCGCATCGTCGTCCTCACCACTTCGAAGGAGGAGGAGGACATCTACCGCAGCTATGATCTCTGCGCCGCTTCGTATATTCAGAAGCCCGTAACCTTCGAGGCCCTGGTCAAGGTCGTCAAGACCCTGGGGAGGTACTGGCTCGATATCGTCGAGCTGCCGGGAGATCCGGATGCAGGCTGAGGCGCCGGCGCCCTCGATCCGGGTGCTGCTCGTCGAGGACGACGAGGACGACTACCGTCTCACCCGCGATCTGCTCGCCGAGGTGACGGGGTATCGGGTAGAGCTCGACTGGGCGGCGAGCTATGAGGCCGGTCTTAGCGCGCTGGCGCGCCGTGCGCACGACGTGTGTCTCCTCGACTACCGGCTCGGCGAGTGCACCGGGCTCGACCTCCTACGCCGGGCGGCGGCCGAGGACTTCGGGATCCCTTTCATCGTGTTGACCGGCTACAGCGCCTTCGAGCTCGACGTCGAGGCGATGCGGGCGGGGGCGGCCGACTACCTCCTGAAGGATCGGCTCGACGCCGCCGCCCTCGAGCGCGCGATCCGCTACACCCTCGAGCGCAAGCGGGACCGCGAGGCACTGGCAAATTTCAGCCAGCTTCTCGAGCGCCGGGTGCAGGAACGGACCACCGAGCTGGAGCAGGCGAATGCGGCCCTCCGGACAGCGATAGACCGTTCCCGCCAAGCCGAGGAAGGACTCAAGGAGAGTCAGGAACGGCTCCGGCTGGCCATGACCACCGCGCAGATGGGCTATCACTACCGCGATTTCGAAACCGGGTGGGCGGTCTATAGCGATCAGCTCGGGGCGCTGTGCGGTCTGCCCCCCGGGTCCTCATTCGCCAACTACGAACAGTTTTTGAGTGCCGTCCATCCCGACGATCGCGAGCGCGTGGCGGAGGCCGTGGCCCGCGCGACCCGGGAAGACACGGACTATGTACACGAGTATCGCATTATCCAGCCGGATGGGACGGTGCGCTGGCTTGCGGACCGAGGCAGGGTCTATCGGGATGAGCACGGGGAGCGCCTCTACGCGCTGGGTCTGGCCTGGGACGTCACTGCGCGCAAGGAGGCCGAGATCGAGCGTGAGGCCTTGTATGCCGAGGAGCGTCGATTGCGCGAGCTGGCCGAGGCCGCCGATCGCGCGAAAGACGACTTTTTGGCCCTGGTCTCCCACGAGCTACGCACGCCCTTGAACGCGATCGTCGCCTGGCTGCACATCCTGGAGACCACACCCGACCCGGATGCCGCGACTCTAGCCAAGGCCACCGCATTCCTCAAGCGCAGCGTCGATCAGCAACGGCGGCTGATCGATGATCTCCTGGACACCGCCCGCATCACCAGCGGCAAGCTGCAGCTCGAGGTCCGAGCCCTCGACCCCGCGGCTGTGGCCGAGGCGGCGCTGGAGGTGGTGCGCTCGGCCGCAGAGGCCCGTGGGGTCGAGATCTACACGCTCATCGACCCGAAGGCGGGACCCATCACGGGGGACGCCGGGCGCCTACAGCAGATCGTCTGGAATCTACTTTCCAATGCCATCAAGTTCACGCCCCGCGGGGGTCGTGTCCATTTGCACATCGAGCGCGTGGACCCGCACGTGCGGATCGCCGTGAGTGACACGGGCGCGGGGATCGACCCCGAGGTTCTCCCCTTCGTCTTCGAGCGCTTCCGCCAGTCGGACATTTCGAGCAGGCGCCGACATGGGGGACTGGGCCTGGGACTGGCTCTGGTGCGCGAGCTCGTCGAGCTGCATGGGGGAAGCGTCGGGGTCGACAGCCCCGGCGCCGGGCGGGGCACGACGTTCACCGTGGACCTGCCGATCCGCGCCGTGCGCCTCCCGGCTCTGTCCGTTCCACCGGCGCCGGCGGAGGGAGGACGCAAGGCCGAAGATGAGACCGCGCCCTCCGGCGCGAAGATATCCTCGCTCGCCGGTGTGCGGGTGCTGGTGGTGGACGATCAGGAGGATGCGCGCGAGGCCCTGGCCACGGTGCTGGCGCGCCACGGGGCCGAGGTGAGCGCCGCGGGCTCGGGGTACGAGGCGCTCGCATTGCTCGCCGAGGGCCTCGAAAGCACCCCGCCGCACGTGCTCGTCTGCGACATCGCCATGCCCGAGCTGGACGGCTATGCGGTGATTGGCAAACTCCGGGCCCTGGAGAAGGAGCACCGGATACCGCTGTCCGCCCAGGTACCTGCGATCGCGCTCACGGCCTATGTGCAGCCCAAGGACCGGGTACACGCGCTACGCGCGGGCTTCCAGACGCACCTGGCGAAGCCCGTCGAGCCTGCGGAGCTGATACGCGTCATCGCGAGCCTGGCGAACGAGAACGTGAAGCAGCCGGTTCAGACGCCGGCCCCGAGCTGAAAACTCCTCGCGATCGGTCTGGACAGTTTCCGGGCGATGCGCGTGAGGACCGGCACGCGGCGGCAAGACTGCCAAAGCCGATAAAATCTTTCGCGTCTCGAGCCGTGCCATCGCTGTAACTCTTTCCCTCTGGTTGGTATTTCTTACCGACGCCTACCCGCGTTTGCCATTCGCTTCTGCCGGTACGCTTAGTCTTAACCCTTTGAAGTCATGTCCCTTAATCCCGAACGAAGGGGTCCGGCATGGATTGCGCGTTCCTGGGTGCGGCCAGGGGACATCGGTTTGCGAAGCTTGCCATCCTGGCTAGAAGCCTCCCATGATGCGGGGAGTGAATTTGATGCTTGAATCTGCGGAGCGATTCCGGGAGGAGATTTGCCATGAACAATCGAACAGAACACAAGCGTTTAGTGGCTGCCGCGCTGGCCGTCGTCTTACTCGGCGGATGTG
Source organism: Pseudomonadota bacterium (assembly GCA_030860485.1). Taxonomy (NCBI): domain Bacteria; kingdom Pseudomonadati; phylum Pseudomonadota; species Pseudomonadota bacterium. The sequence goes on from JALZID010000071.1 coordinate 28,669, forward strand.
CGGGGACCCCCATACAGGAAAGTACCGGAGAGTACCTCGATGATACGACGCTGACCACCAAGGTGAAGACCACCTTGCTCCAGGACCCAGCGGTCAGTGGGCTTGCGATCAATGTGGAGACCTTCAAGGGAGAGGTCCAGCTCAGCGGGTTCGCCAATACCGAAGCGGAACGGCAGCGGGCCGCGGCGCTGGCTAGCAAGGTACCGGGAGTCGTGGCGGTGACAAACGATATCCGTCTGAAGTAACAGCGGCCCGCCAAATTAGCGAGAAGACGGGTCTCCTCTTTCTGTGCTTCCACGGCGTGGAAGACAGGAGGCTACGCCCTGAGCCATCAGTCGCTTAAGGCATGCATCTGCTCGATGGAGGCGTGGCGTTTCAAGGGGTGGGATGGGCCTTGGGCTGCCCTCCCCTGCGAAAACTCCACGAAAACCGCGTCAGCAACTGCAATGTAAAGAGCATATTAGACACAGCGTTCGAGATGACCATGAAAACGTTAGCGAGATGGGCGATAGCCTTAGGAACAATGACTTTGGTGGCGGGGGCCTTGGCGGCGGGAACGCCTCTGCCCTCGACACCAGAAGAGGTGCTGGAGCTACCACCCGAATTTACCGGGGCGGACGAGGACGAGGATGGCTATATCAATGTCCAGGAGGCCGAGGCGGTACCCGGTTTGAGCACGGTGTTCGCGCTCCTTGATCACGACCAGAACTGCGGTATCGACCTCGAGGAATACGGAGCCCCCCGGCGGCAACCGTGACGACGGCGTATGAGCAGCGGCCGAGCCTTATCACCGATCATTGATTGCCTATCACTTTCGACTCTATGACAAACTAGGCGCACACGCCGGGTCGACGGGGGAGCGAGGCAGCGCAGTTCGCGCTCTGGGCCCCCCGAATGCGACCGCGGTCAACCCCCCATAATCCGCCTGCTGCGTCTTCCTCAAGTCACTACTCTAGTGGATTTCCTTCGCGATAGAGGGACGATAGTCCTTCCCCGAGGCCCGTCGGAGCGGCCCAAATACATCGAGCCTTTTTTTCCAGCATCGACTGGGACGCCGTCGAGAAGCGGTTGCAGGAGGGCGCAGCGGCCCCGTCCTAAATCGGCGCCTGAGATCATAAAATGATCGAGATCCAAGAAATGGAGATCGCCGGCTCACTAGCCGAGTGACGGTCAGATGAAGATGATGGTCGAGCCGCAGCAGCAACCGCCTAATCCTCCAGTGGAGGAACCGTTCGAGCGTCCGCCTGAAGAACCGCCACCCCTTGAGCCGCCTGTATACCCCCCGGAGCATCCTCCCGAGGAGCCGCCACCGCCAACACCCCTGGAAATTCCGCCTGAGCCCCCACCGGAGATGCCACTACAGCCCCCGCAAGAGCTAACGTGCACTGTCGTAATTAAGGGAGCCACACCCACGGCACAAGGTGTCCCGTACCTGTCGCTCGTAAAGTTACCTGCTATAACCTCCTTGGCATGTAGGTTGCCGACGTATCTCCATGGCTAGGTTTCTACAAAGGATCCAATATTATTTGAAGAGCTTGCTGTTTTTAGAGCTCCTCAAGGGCCTCGGGGTAACGGGGCGACATCTGTTCCGATCCAAGGTGACGGTCTACTATCCGGAAGAGAAGACGCCGCAATCGCCACGCTTCAAGGGCCTGCACGCGCTGCGCCGATACCCAAACGGCGAGGAGCGGTGTATCGCCTGCAAGCTTTGCGAGGCTGTGTGCCCCGCCGTATGCATCACGATCGAATCCGAAGCGCGTATGGATGGAACGCGGCGCCCCACACGTTACGATATCGATTTGTTCAAGTGCATCTATTGCGGATTTTGCGAGGAGGCATGCCCGGTAGATGCGATTGTACTGACGCGGATCTTCGAGTTCCATTACGAAAAGCGGGGCGATCAGATCATCACTAAAGATGGTTTGCTCGCGATCGGCGATCGGATGGAGCCCCAGATCGCTGCCGACCGTGCCGCTGATGCGCCCTACCGGTAGCTGCGTCATTTTACTCCTCATTGGCATAGCGGCCAGCGCTCTTCATGGGTTACGCGTGCGGCGCGCTCTTGGGTTTAGGGACAATCCTGAGACCCGAGGTGGTGAAACGCTGCACGAGCAAGCGTGGCAGCTCGTCGGCCCTCGCTTTAATGCCAGACGCAGCGAAGCGCGAGAGAGGTTCTATGCCATGGCAGCCAGGAAAAGAGCTCCAACCGACTCACCGAGGCCTTACTTGCCGCCGTCGATGGTCGGATCGAGACCTTGTTTCTCGCCAAAGGAGTGCGCCAATGGGGCACCTTCGATGGGGAGAAACGTGTGATCGATCTGCACGACGCCGCGCATCCGAACAATGAGGACTTGCTCGATCTCGAGGCAGTGCAAACCTACCTCAACGGCGGAACCGTATACGTTGTCAAGCCGGGCGAAGTGCCAGGTGGAGACCTTTTGGCCGCGGTATTGCGATATTTAGCCATGGGGTTTTCCGCATTGGCGTCCCACCTCGACAAACTGTCCCAAGCGGCATAAGGGTTCGAGCCTGCGTACTACCCATCCCGTGCACGGACTCGTGCTACGCGGGGCGAAAAAAGCGACAGACGCGGGTGTTATTGTGCCGGTATTGGTTGGCCCAAAGGCAAAAATCAACGCTTCGGCCGAGGCCAAGGGGTTGGATCTGAGTGCCTATGAATGCGGGATTTCAAACGCCCGTTTTCGGCAAATGGCACGGTACTGGGCTGAAGCCGGTCTTGACGAGCAAAGGCAAGAATGATGGGAAGAGTCATCTCGCTGTCGGTCGTGATGCTGCTGGCGGTGTCGGTGAGTGCGTGCCGGATAATGGATAAAGCGGGGGATTTGCCGGAGCCATGGATTGAAGCTGCGCCGCTTCGGCAGAGCGCGGGCCAGTGGAAATTGATCGCTTCGGATACGGTGAAGCTCACGGTGATAGCGCCTGGCGCGGAGAAGGTTAAGCTGCTCTACAAGCCGGTGGTCGCCGTCGAGCGTCATGCGGAACTCAAGACGCTCGCGGCGCCGGCTGAGGGTCGCGGTGAGTTCTTGCTGGAGTGGAGGCCCGGGCCCGATTTTGTCGGCGACGTGTGGGCGGAGGCCTACTACGTGGGCGGGGCGGTGAAGAAGACCGAGCCGTTGCCATTGGCCACCGAGGAAGCCATCAGCTCACTAGCGGGCGAGATCCCTTTCGACCGCGTTGGTGGCTCAGTGAAGACTGATGAATCAGCACGTTCAGACAGGCTGACCGGTGGACGCATCGAGCAGGGCCCGTTTGTCGAAGGCGATCCTCGGATTTGGATCACGATCAACGCCCCTGCTTTCCGTTTGACGCTTTGGCAAGCCGGCAAGGAGCTCAAGACCTATCCGATCGGAATCGGACGCGGGGACTTCCCTCTGCCGATCGCTGAGCGCAAGGCGAGTGAGATCATTTGGAACCCTGAGTGGGTGCCGCCCGACAGCACATGGGTGGAAGAGTCCAAAGATGTCGAGCCGGGCGAGCGCATTGAGGCTGATGACCCGCGCAACCCGCTCGGCAAGGTGAAAATCCGGCTCGGCGGAGCGATCTTAGTCCACGAAGCCGCCAAGCCGTCTGATATCGGTCGTCTCGTCTCGCACGGGTGTGTGCGGATGCTGACGGAGGACATTTTTGACCTGGCCGATAAGATCGTGGCAGCACGCAGGCTGCCCGTAACGAAGGAGCGGATCGAGCGCGTGAAGATGAACACTGCACGTCTGGCAGTGAAACTCGACCCTCCGGTGTGGGTCGACATCAACTACGACACTCAGGTGATCGAGGGCGGCGTCCTGCACCTTTACCCCGACGTTTACGATCGCGGTACGGGCACGCCCCAAAACCTGC
>JALZID010000072.1 GCA_030860485.1 Pseudomonadota bacterium
TTCTATCATCACATTTCCTGTAGGGCTGCGGATCTGTGGGCAACTGGGAGGTTGTCCACAGATCCCCAGCTTGGCCTGTGGGCCCTGTGGGTAACAGGGATGTTATCCACAAGTCCACAGGCACCCATGCCCCTCACAGGCTCGCAACCACCCACAAATTGTCCCGAAGAGCCTATTATTTAAAGGCGGCAGGAGGTTTTAGGACTGGTGCATGAGCCTGGAGTAGCGAGGAGGTGGAGAAGCTCCCGCTGACGTTCACGGCGCACGAGGCTGCCGTCGGCCGTGAAGATCATTATCGCGAAAGACCCACAGCACCTTGTGAAGCTTGTACCTGTTTCGACGACCACACGGCGCCCACAGTTTGGCAGTGCCAAGGGATTGATCACCATGTAGGATGATTTTGATGATACAGTGCCATGAGCAAGCTGCAAAACGAGCATCTCGAGTTTTTCTTTGAAATTTCCATCGATCTGATGTGCATCGCCGGAGCGGATGGCTACTTTAAGCGCGTCAACCCGGCATTTACGAAAGCGCTGGGCTGGACTGCCGAGGAACTACTTGCCGAACCCTTCATAGAATTTGTTCATCCCGCTGACCGAGAGCGCACAGTCAATGAAGTCAGACGTCTCGCCAGTGGCATCGACACGGTTTGTTGTTTCGAGAACCGGTATCGGAAGAAAGACGGTTCATGGGCGTGGTTAGGCTGGACTTGCCCGGCGGCAACACCGGAAAACGAGCTGTTATACGCAGTTGCCCGCGACATCTCAGAGCAAAAGAAAATTCAAGAGCATTTGGTCCAACTCGCCACCTACGACAGCCTGACGGGCCTAGCTAACCGGGCATTATTCTTAGATGAGGCTGCTCGTGCCGCCTCGCGCTGTAACCGTACCCGCACGGGAATGGCGGTGTTGTACGTTGATCTTGATGGCTTCAAGCACATCAACGATGAACTCGGCCACGACGCTGGTGATGCCGTGCTTCGTGAAGCGGCTCAGCGTATCGCATCATGTATCCGAGACGGTGACTTGGCTGCTCGTCTTGGCGGTGACGAGTTCGCGGCTATTTTGCAAGCCAGCACCGCTTATCCGGGGCCGGTAGCGCAACGAATGATTGAGGCCATCGGCCAGCCCCTCGCTGTGCACGGTCGCACCTGTCAACTCTCTGCGAGTATCGGTTTGGCCATCTCGGATGTCGCCCCGCCCCTCAATCGTGTGGAGCAATTGATCAAATGTGCTGACATAGCAATGTATGATGCAAAAAGAGGCGGAGGAAATCGTTATGTTGTTTATGCGCCACGGTCTTAGACCGTTAACCCAGAATGCATGGCATCTGACCAGCGCATGAACACAAACGCCCATTCCGCTCGCTGCGCTCGCTTCATGGGCGCCGGTGTGCGGCGTTAGCCTATACAAACGAAGCGCGTCGGGTAGAAGAGAGAAGGTTGGAGCCAAAGACGGACCAACCGGTGGCCACAAGCTGACGGCGACCACCTTCATCCAGCGGCTGAATACCTCTGGAGGGATCGTGCCCTCGACCGGCTGCACCCAGTCACCGGACGTCGGCAAGAAGGCGTTGGTGCCTTACACGGCCGACTACTTCTTGTACAAGGCCGCCGAAAGCAACTAAGACGACGGCGACTAGGATCTCTGAACCGGGGGTTGAGAGAACCGGATGGCACATCCGTCCGGTTCTCCTCATCAGTCTTTCCAGCAATGCAGAAAACCGGAGTCGAATTATGCTTCAACGCCGTGCCCTGCTGACCGAGTCCGCGCCTGAACAAAGTGCAGGCGACCGCTTCCAGCATCCGCTCGTTCTCCCTGCGGCTTACAGCGGCGCCTGGCGCCCAGCGTTATGCCGCCAATTCGTATCGGGTCAGCGGTCGTGTCGGCTCGTCGACTCGCTCTCGATCGGCTCGACATGTCGGAACAGCCGCCACAAGGTGAGGTCGTAGGCGATCTTCATGCCTCCGGCGAGCACCAGCGGCCAGCCGAAGGGTGAGAGACTCAAAAGCCATCCCGAGATCCCCGGGCTCAAGGCCGCGGCCAAGCTGCGCGGCACGGCCGTGAGGCTCGCGGCCGCCGGGCGTTCCTCTTGTGTCACGATGGACATCACATAGGCGGTGCGGGCCGGCACGTCCATCTGCGACAGGAGGCTGCGCAGGCCCAGGAGCAAGAGCGTGAGGCCGAGGTCCGGCGCGAAGGCCGCGGCGACCAGCAAGGCGTTCGCGGGGAGATGTGTGAACACCATGGTGCGCACCAGACCGAGGCGCCCGGCGAGACGCACCGAAACGAAATAGGAGCAGGCCGAGCATAGTCGGGTCAGGAAGAAAAACACCCCGACGAGCGCCGCCGTGGCCTCGAAGCGTTGGTACAGCCAGGCCGCGATGAGGGTGTCGAGCACCAGCCCGCCGGCCAGTGAATCGAGCGAGAATAGGGCCGCGAGGCGGCGGATCGGCGCGCGCGAGGGCCCGAGCGGTGCCGCGATGGTCGCGTGGATGGGGAAAGGGCAGAGGCCGCGGTACAGGACGAAGGTCAACGCGCCGGCCAACGCATAGAAAACGAACGCCGCCCCGGGGCCGCCCCCGGGCGCCAGTCGTTCGACCGGGCCTGCGGCCAGGGCGCCGAGGGCCGCGCCCACCGTCCCGACAAAGCTGTAGCGAGCGAATAAGCCGGGGCGGTCGTGGACGTTTCCGCTACCGGCCAGGACCGCATGTTCGATCGGTACGAACACACTGACATCGCCGCCTGAGGGGTTGAGGGTCCCGACGAAGGCGATCGCGCACAGGACCCATAGCTCGTCGCTCTGGATGAAAGCGGCCCCCGAGCAAAACATGAGCACGGCGGCCCCTTGCAACGCCGGGCGGTAGCCGATCCCGCCGGCATAGCGGCCGGCCACGAGGGTCATGAGCGCGGAACCGGAGAGCGCGGCGCTCGCGAAGAGACCCAACCCGCCGGGGTCGAAACCGAGTACCGCGAAGTGCAAGGGCAGGAGGACGGCGATGAGGCCGTCACAAAAACCACGCAAGCCGCGCGCACCGAGCACCCGCCTCGGATCGCGCTCCGAACCATCGCGGGACGGCCCCCGAACGATCGGCATGCGGGCGCCTCTTGGGCCGGCTACCCGCCCGGCGCCGGCAGGGCCGACTCGCCACGGTGGGCGAGTCGTGCCGGGTCAGGCCAGCACGTCCTTCAAGCCCTTGAGCAGCACCGCCCGAAGGGCCTTGCGCGCCGGCTTGGCCTTGATGGTAATTTCCTCTCCGGTCGCCGGATTGCGGCCCTTGCGTGGCTTCTGCGCCGGCTTCTCCACGCGCCGGATCTTGACCGCGAGCTCCGGCACCACGAACTGACCCGAGCCGCGCTTCATCAAGTGCCGCCGGGCACAGTTGGCAAGCGCCGTCAGTACCGTCTTGACATCTGTCCGGCTCATGCCGGTCTCTTCGGCGATCGTCGTGATGACCTGAGCCTTGGTCTGACTCTCGGAGATCGCCTTCAGCTTAACGTTGTTATCCGCCATCTATCCCTCCCGAAATCGATACGCCCGACTCGCCCACCGAACGTTTGCGTGGTGCGCTTAGTATCTAACGGCTTCCGCGATTTGTCACCTGTCCTCGGGATTTTGTTGCGGCCCGGCGTGCCGCCGGCGAGGAGGTACAATGACGCCTGCTGTCACGCCGCCAGGGTCACGGAGCTGGCGGCGGCGCTGGGCACAACCTAACCCTGAGCGGGCATGGCCGAGGTCGAGTTCCGCAGTATCGAGAAGGTCTTCCCCGGCGGGGCCCGCGCCGTTTGCGACCTCACGCTCCACGTCCCCGAGGGGGAGCTTCTGGTCGTGGTCGGGCCGTCCGGCTGCGGTAAGTCCACCGTGCTGCGCATGGCGGCGGGCCTCGAGGCGCCCAGCGCCGGCGAGGTCTTGATCGATCGCCGGGTCGTCAACTCTTGGTCGCCGCAGCGGCGCAATGTGGCGATGGTGTTCCAGGACTATGCCCTCTATCCGCACATGAGCGTCCGGGGCAATCTGGAGTTCCCCTTGCGCATGCGCAAGCTGCCCAAGGCGGAGATGCGCGCCCGGGTCGCGGAGACGGCCGGCCTGCTGGCTTTGGAGAACCTCCTGGAGCGCATGCCTGGCGCGCTGTCGGGCGGTCAGCGGCAACGAGTCGCGATGGGCCGCGCGGTGGTGCGCGACCCCAGCGTCTTCCTCATGGACGAACCGCTGTCCAACCTCGATGCCAAGCTGCGGGTGCAGATCCGAGCCGAGATCGCGGCGCTGCACAGGCGCCTCGGGACCACGACCTTGTATGTCACCCATGACCAGGTCGAGGCCATGACGCTCGGATCGCGCGTTGCGGTGCTCTCTGCCGGCCGCCTGCAACAGGTGGCCGCGCCCGCGGACCTGTATGCCCGCCCGGCCAACCTGTTCGTGGCGAGCTTCATCGGCAATCCCGGCATGAACATCCTCCCGGTGCGGGTCGTCGCGCGCGTGCCACAGGGTGTGCGGCTCCGGATCGGTGAGCGGCCGATCGATGTGGGCGTACCGGAAGCGGCGCGGGCCGAACTGCGCGTCGATGCGCCGCTTTGGGTCGGTGTCCGGCCCGAGGCCCTGGGTTTGGGCCCGGCCGAGGGGTCGCTCCGCGTCCGTGTGGAGGCGATCGAGTCCTTGGGCCACGAGCATCTCGTCTACGGGCGGGTGGTGGGTGTTCCGGTCCCGGCCGTCGCGATCGACGCGCGGGCCGGTGACATTGGGATCGATCTGGGACGCGTGGTCGCGCGTCTGCCGAGTACAGAGCGACCGCACAGGGACGCGGAGTTGTTTCTCAAGGTGCGTCCCGAGTCCCTCTATCTGTTTACACCGAACGGTGAATGCCTGCGTCACGGCGATCTGGGATCGATAGAGCCCTGATGCGGCATCTTGCGATCCTGTCGCTCCTGGCCGCGCTCGCGGCCTGCGAGGCCGCGTTGCCCGGACCGACCGTCATCGATTTCTGGGCCATGGGGCGGGAAGGCGAGGCGGTCCAGTTGCTCCTCCCCGAGTTCGAGCGCCGGCATCCCGGCCTGCGTGTCCGAGTCCAGCAGGTCCCGTGGAGCGCCGCGCACGAGAAGCTCCTGACCGCCTTTGCCGGCGATGCCCTACCCGATGTCTTTCATCTCGGGAACACCTGGCTCCCGGAGCTCGTGGCCTTGCGTGCCCTGGCGCCGCTGGACGCATGGCTCCCGGGATCGATCGAGGTCACAGGGCAGGGGTTCTTTGCGGGACTGTTCGAGACCCAGGTCTTCGACGGTCACGCCTACGGCCTCCCCTGGTACGTCGATGCGCGCCTGCTCTTCTACCGGCAGGATCGCCTGGCAGAAGCCGGTTTCAGCGCCCCGCCACGCAACTGGGCGGAATGGGTCACGGCGATGGAGCGCATCCAGGCACAGCTCATGTCACCTCAGGCAGGTCCCGGTAGAGATAGAAGGAATGCTCATGCGATCTACCTCCCCATGGACGAATGGGAACCGCCCGTGATCCTGGCCTTGGGGCTCGGCGCGTCGCTCTTGAAAGACCAAGACCGATATGGGAACTTTCGCGGCACTAGGTTTCGGCGGGCGCTCGAGTTCTACACCGGGATCTTCGATCGGGGCCTCGCGCCGGCGCTCGGCCAAAGCCAGATCACGAATCTCTATCAGGACCTGGCGCGCGGTCGTTTCGCCATGTTCATCACCGGCCCGTGGAACATCGGCGAGTTGCGCCGCCGCCTGCCCGCCGAGTCCTTCGCCCTGTGGCGGACGGCACCCATGCCTCTACCGGAGACGCCGGCACCCGGATTGAATCGACTAAGTCGGGCTATGCCCGGTGTCTCGATCGCCGGTGGTGCGAGCCTGGTCGTCTCGCGCCGCTCGCCCCATGCGGAGGCGGCCTTCCGGCTGGTCGAGTACCTTTGCGATAGTGCGCAGCAACTGCGGTTCTATCGTGTCACCGGCAATCTGCCCGCGCGGCGGGACGCCTGGGTCGCGGGTGATCTGGAAACCGATCCCCTCGTCGCGGGCTTCTGGGAGCAGATGCAACACCTGCGATCGACACCCGCGATACCGGAATGGGAGCGCATCGCCTCCGGCATCGAGCGCGCCGCCGAGGCGGTGGTCCGCCACGAGCAAACCATCGACGAGGCCGTCACGACCCTCGATGTCGAGACCGATGCCATCCTCGAGAAGCGGCGCTGGCTCATGAGTCGTAGGGCTGCCGAGCCACGGCACACCCTCCGGGAGCGGGCGCGCGGCATGGGCCTTGAGCGCGGCGCTCGGTAAAGCTTGTTCTGGTTACAACAACCGGGTTACGACAACGGGGCATTGAGCGCGAACGATCGAGAGACCGAAAGGAGAAAGTTTCTAAGCCATCCCAATTTTGGGGATTTACCTCGGATGTCTTGATCGCTGCGCTCCCTGGGCAACCGATAATAGTGAGCTCTACCTCAAGCGGGATCCGGCCCGACTACCGGGCCTCGATCCCACGGGGCGGGCGGCGCGAATCGTTCGGCGAGGAAATCCACGAACGCGCGCACTTTGGGTGAGAGATAGCGGTTGTGGGGGTAGACCGCATAGAGGGTAGAGGGCTCGGTTGGGTAATCGTCCAGCACCGTGATGAGCGCCCCGCTCTGGAGCGCCTCGCCCACCATGAAAGTCGGGGTACGCGTGAGCCCGATCCCGGCCAGGAGCATATCCCGGATCGCCAGGCTGTTGTTGGATTGATACTTTCCCGACACCGTGACGCTGCGCTTGCCACCCGGCCCATCGAAGTGCCATTCGTTGTCGCTGGTAAGGGTGTAGATCAAACAGTTGTGGCGGATCAGATCCTCAGGCGTTTCGGGGATCCCCGCACGCTCCAAGTACAGCGGTGCGGCACAGACCACAAAACGGATGGGCGTAAGGCTGCGCGCCACCAAGGTGGAATCGGGAAGCGCGGTGATGATCCGCAGCGTCACGTCATAGCCTTCCTCAATCACATCCACAAAGCGGTCGTTGTAGCTCACATCGAGCGTGATCTCGGGGTAGCGCGTGAGGAACTCGGGCAGCGCGGGGCCGAGGTGCAGGATCCCGAAGGACATCGGCGCGTTGAGCTTCAGCGTCCCGCGCGGGGCCGCTTGGACGTGGCTCACGCAACGCTCGGCGGTGGCGATCTCCTCGAGCGCCAGGCGGCTGCGCTCATAGAGCGCGGCCCCCGCCTCGGTCAGGCTCAAGCGCCGGGTGGTGCGGTTGAGGAGCCGCGCACCGAGACGCTCCTCGAGCCGGGTCACATACTTGCTCACCACCGACTTGGCGATCCCAAGCCGCTCCGCGGCGGCGGTAAAGCTCTTCGCTTCGACCACCCGTACGAAGACCACGATGTCGGTTAGCTCGTCCAACATAGGTTATGTAGTTAAGGATTCGCGAAAATCGGCTCCAGACCGAATTGCAGCCGCCCACGTTGTCGATCCCGTTTAGGGTGTGCGCGTCGTGCGTTCCCGGCGAGGTAGTCGATGGCGCGTGCA
>JALZID010000073.1 GCA_030860485.1 Pseudomonadota bacterium
CAAAGGGGTGACACGTGCGGTGCATTCGTGTGAAACTCTCATTGGGGCAGCCCTCCGGATCTAGGTTTGATTTACCAACTTCCTATTATCCCAGAGGTCTCCTGCCCCATCACCCACCTAGCCCCCCGACAAAATTGTCATATTCGACGACAGACCCTCGCCTAACTCATTGATTCTAAGGTCAGAGGGGGATCTACTCCCAGCGATTTTTACTCTGACCCCGAACTCCCGCGACCCGTCGCCGCCCCGCGGGGCCGCGCTTGATGTACGCGATGGGCTGCGCCGCCCCCTTCCGCGAGCGATCGGGTGTGCGACGCATGCCGCTCCTGTCATCGTTTCGTAGCAATGTTGTCATCGGATGTAAACATTCCCCTCTTACAATCTTCCTGGACCGTGAGTATGCATACAGACTCACGGGTGGTGTGGCCTTTTCGATGCAACGCCCTAGGGGGGAATATGGTAATAAAGTCTCGTTTTACGCAATCGTTCAACCACTCACCGTTGAGCCTAACCGCACTTATCGGCCTATGCGGAACCTTCCTACCGTCGATCCCGCAAGCGCAAACCCTCGAACTGTACGTGGACCAGATCACCAAGCAAGTCTACACGGAGCCCGGCAGGAATCGGATCAAGCTTGGAACCTTCTCACAGCTTCCGGAACCGTCCTCGAAGGAGGCGAAGCAGGCTCCTCTCAAGCCCACCGACAAGAAGCGCGTGGATGCTGTGGAGGAACGCGTGACTAAAGGCGAAAAAGCGATCGAAGAGCTTCAGATCAAAGCCCAGGATGAATGGGTCGCCGTGGAATCTCTCGAAGAACGCATGACCCCGGTCGAAAAGGAAGCCAAACGCCTGAACGATCTTTTGAAGGATCCGACCTCCCCGGCACTGTTCGGGGAAGCGTTGAAAGAAAAATGGTATGAGCGGATCAATATTCGCGGTTATACTCAGTTCCGTATCAGCGAGGTACTTTCCGGAAACGAAGAGGACTTCTTCATACCGGCCGACCGTTCCGTCCAAGATACATCGAGCTTCTTCATCCGCCGCGGTCGTGTCATATTCAGCGGCGATGTCGCCGACCACGTGTTCCTGTACGTGCAACCGGAATTCAACGCGCAGCCTGCCGAGGGAAGCTTCGCCGTCCAGCTTCGTGATCTGTACGGCGACATATCCATCGACAAGAAGAAGGAGTTTCGGTTTCGCTTGGGGCAATCCAAGGTTCCCTACGGCTTCGTCAATCTGCAATCCAGTCAGAACCGCGCGCCCCTGGAACGCCCCGAGGCTCTCAACAGCGCGGTGGAAACCGAGCGCGATATCGGCGTATTCTTCTACTGGGCGCCCGACAAGATCCGCCAACGATTCAAGGATCTGGTCAAGAACGGTTTGAAAGGTTCGGGAGACTATGGTGTTCTCGGGCTAGGTGCCTATGCAGGCCAAGGTCCCAACAGGGAAGATCTGAACGGCGAGGTGACATTGGTCGCCCGCTTGACCTACCCGTTCGAGTTCGAGAATGGGCAGATCTTCGAACCGGGCATTCAAGCCTATTCGGGGCGGTTCGAGCCGAGAACGTCCTCCATCCCGGTGGGGCCGGACGGAACGGACGTCACACCGACCGTCACTCACGACGACGGTTTGCAGGATGAGCGTATCGCCTTCAGTGCCGTATGGTACCCGCAACCGGTTGGTTTCGAGGCCGAGTGGACATTCGGTCGTGGTCCGGAATTGAGCGAGGACATGACCGAGGTGGACGTCGGATTCTTGCATGGTGGCTATGGAATGCTGAACGTGAAACTCGATAGCCCCTACGGCAACTTCTTTCCCTTCGTACGCTGGCAGTACTTCGATGGTGCACGGAAGTTCGCCACCAATGCCCCGCGGGTACAGGAGTTGAACGAGTTGGACTTCGGCTTGGAGTATTCACCATTTCCGGAAGTCGAGGTTGCCGCAGTCTACTCGCATACCTTCGATCGAACGGACACATCGAGCTTTCCGTACGAGCAATTCGACGGCGACCGAATCGGACTACAAGCGCAATGGAACTATTAGGGTCTCGACGGTCGTCCTGAAGCGTGCCGGAAACGAGCCCACCGTGCGGGTGGGCTCGCCTTCGTCACGCTATCGAGGGGGACCCTTAGGGAACGCCACTCCTTTCCTCCGCAACCGGTCGCCCGATCGCGGCCGCCCTCTCCTAAGCATCGATCCACCCCGCCGCCCCCGCTGAGCCGGTCCCTGCCGGGCCCACCCAGGAGCGTGTCATTGCCCGCCTCGCCGAACAGGGTGTCCTGGCCGGGGCCGCCGCGAACCGTGTCGTGGCCCGCATCTGCGCAGATCACATCGTCGCCCGCCAGGCCATCGATCACGTCGTTCCCGCCGAGCGCAGCGATGACATCTGGGCCAGGCGTCCCGGTGATGAGATCCGCGCCCTCAGAACCGATCTGGGTGAGCGGCCTACCTTTGCACGTGAGGCCCGGGGGCAGGGTGTTGACCCTGCTGACCTCGAGCACGGTGTTGTTCGCGGGGTTTGCATCGGCCGTCGCCGTCACGACGGCGTTGTTGCTGAGCACGCCCTCGGCGGTCGACCGAACGTCGATTTGGACGGTCGCGCTGCCGTCTCGCCCCACATCCCCCAAAGAACAGGTGACGGTCGACGCCTCCACCGAGCAAGCCCCCTGGCTCGGGGTCGTCGAGACGAGCTCCACTCCGGCCGGCAGGGTATCGGTGAGGGTGACGTTGCTCGCGACCTGGGCTCCGATGTTCCGGACCGTGAGGAGGTAGCTCAGCGTCTGGCCGAGCGGGACCGGATCGGGGAAGGACAGGACGTCGATCGACAGATCGGCGCCCGCCGCCCTCCAGCCGAGGTCCAAGAGGAGCGGCAGCTCGAGGCTCAGCGGCGGCTACATCCAGGCGATGGTCAAGATCGACAGCAGCCTCGGCTCGCTGATACCCTACGCCAAGTTCCAGACCTACGACGGCGCGGCCAAGTTCGACACCAACGCGCCGCACATGGAAGTGGACGAGCTGGAAATCGGCGTGGAATGGCAGATCCGCCCCGAGATCGAACTCACCACCGCCTACGCCCACATGGAACGCACCAACGTCACCAGTGCGCCCGGCGCTGCTCAACGAGCGTGCCGAGGACTGGAAGCGCGCCGCCGGCTACTGGGTGGTCGTGGCACGCGCGGCCAAGTCCGACCAGCGCCGCGACTTGGGCGATCGCCTGGTTGTCCGGCTGCAGGCGGTGTGCCTTGGCCGCCGCCAGCCGCGCCGGCATCAGCTCGGTCTCGGCGTGCAGCGAAGCCCTGGCGAAGGCATACAGCGTCGACACGTCCTGGCTTTCGGCGGCATGCGCGCGGACCAGGGCGTCATAGGTTTTCTGGCCAGATCGGAATCCGACTGCAGCGGTGTGCCGATGCGGTCGAGCCAATTGCGGGCGGCCAGCACCAGCCAGCGCGGCGCGACATCGGGCTTGGCCAGCGCGCGCTGCCATAGCGCGTCGGCCTGATCGAAGTGCTCTTCACCTGCGGCCGCCATCGCCAGGGTGGTGAGGGTGCCGGCATCGTCCGGGCGCGCGGCTTCCAGCGGTGCCAGCCATTTCTCGCGCACGTGCTCGACCGGCGCGCTGGAAGGCATCAAGGCCAGCGCCGCTTCGAGCATGGCGTCATGGCAGGACAGCTCGGTCCGGCTCAGGATCTGCGCGTCCGGTACCTGCGAGCGTTTGATGCCGGCCCACTTCACCTTGCCCTTGGCGATGTAGCCCCTGAGTTCGTTTTCCAGCGTCGCATAATCGGTTTTGGTTTTGTAGGCGCGGCTAAAGGCTTCGTCCGGTGCGACGCCCTGGTTGAGCAATGCGATGTACGCGTCGTTGTCGGCGCGGCGCGCGTCGTTGCCCAGCATGAGGTAGTGCACCAGCACCGCCGATTCCGCGTAGAACAGGCCGGCGTCGGTGTTGTTGCGATGACGGTCCCAGTCGGTGCGGGTCTGCAGCAGCTCCTGCAGCGGAATCCAGCCCTTTTTCAGCTGATCGAACTGGTCCGGAAACAGAATGCCCACGCGCATCAGCTCGCGGTCTTCGATCACGCCGCTGAGCACTTCGGCCAGGCCCTCGTTGTACCACTGCGGGTACTCGTAGCCGGGCTGGCTGCGCAGCACGTAAAGCACGTACTCGTGCATCACCGCCTGATAGCGCGCGATGAGGTAGTCCTTGCCCTGCGGCACCAGGATGCGGTTCTGTAGCCCGTCTCCGTTGGAGACGAAGAATTCGCCCCATTTCGGCGAGAACCAGTCCTGCTCGCGAAAGATCACCAGCGTGGTGGGAATCCTGGCCTTGGTGACGGCGCCGGCGTTGGTCAGGATCTCGACCGCGCTTTGAAAGCGCGCGAGGCTGTTGACGGTGTCGGTGGTTTCCTTCGCCGGCAGGCCGCTGATCACGCGGAAGCGGTCGGTCTGCAGTTCCAGCCACGGTTTGCAGATGGCGGCGGCGTGCGCGGCCGGCAGCCACAGCGCGCATGCGAACGCCACGGCGGCCGGCAGCAGCGCGGTGCCCCTGCGCCGCCTCGGAACTCTGGTGCCAACGGGGGCGGCGATGGTCCGCATTCAGTGCATCAATACTTGATGCTGCACCCGTAAGGCTTGGTCAGCGGCTGGCTCACCGGCTTGCCGCTCCTCATTTCGTTCAGCGCCCCCTTGACGTAGTTCTTCGCCGAGGCGATGTCGTCGACATCGGCGCTGGGCTTGTCGTCGATGGCGCCGTTGTAGACCAGCTTGCCGGCGGGATCGACGATGAACATGTGCGGCGAGGTCTTGGCTTCGTACAGGTGGCCGAGGTAGTGATACTGCTGGAAAAGGTGCACGGCCTGGGTGAGCTCGGCGAGACCGTGAAGGTCAAACCGGGTTTCGCGCGCAATTTCCTGATCCCGGGCCGCAAGGCCATTACCGCGACGCGCGACAATCGC
>JALZID010000074.1 GCA_030860485.1 Pseudomonadota bacterium
AAACATGACGGCCACTTATTATGCACAGAATCCCTCTCTTGAAAACAACCAAGGTCTTCACTACAGCCATTTTTCGCGGATTTGTTGCGCTGCCGGATTTACAAAACAAACAGTTACGAATGGCGACGTCGCGCCAAAGCCGGAAAACGAAGGCGAATCGGCTAAGTCGGGTTAGAAGCGCGCGGTATTGCTGCTACGGTCGTCGGCCATTACGAGGATCCCCCCTCTGTTTGGATTGCGGAGGATGCCCCCTTTCAGCAAGCACGAGAAGTGATATTGGCATTGTCGGGTGCAGGAGATGAAACTGGAAGTGAGCCTTGGTGCTGCCCAGGGTGCAGCGAACAGATCGAACCGCAATTTACGCAGTGTTGGAAGTGTGCAACGGTGCGTTTCAATGGCGACGATGAAGGCTAGCAAACCAATCGAGCCGGGCGGGAAGACGGTGACGTTGATTCGATATCGTTAACATTCGGCCGTATGAGCGCCAAACCTCCACCCTTTTGAAATCGCCAAGCAACAATGCAGCGCGGGCCGACAGACTCGATCGACTCTGGTTGAAACTTGGTAGTTGAGGCGGGCGAGATGGCTTGCCACCGCCTGCGGCGTGATGCGGCCCGCATCGTGTGCAGCCACGATTTTCAAGAGTTCGCGTACCACTTCCGATCTCGCAATAGGTGAACTACGCCTGAGCCAGCAATTGCGATACGCTTTGGTACTTGCCCACCCCGCGGAAGGCCAACTGGTTACGTGACGCGCGTAGCGAAAAAAGTAGTCAGTGCGGCCAGGGGGGCGAACAATGTCGATCGAATAGAGCCTGGGGTCGCCGCCGAGGAAAGCTGGAACGAATATGAAGTGGGCCGGTAGTGGCCGCAGGTGCCCAGGAATCTTGGCGCGCACTGCATCGGCGAGCGCACTGAGCGACTGCTCCAAGGGGAGGTTCCGGCCTCGTAGCACTCGCGCCATCCAATCGCCGGGCTCAGTTTGGAATGCGGTTGAACGCAGACCGGCGTAGCCGAGCAGCGCAACTCCGTCGGTGGTCTCTAGAAATAGCAGCTTGCGGGCATTGTCCGTTAGCGTTCGAGCTCCGCAGGACACTCGTCGATCAGTCAGCAGCCAGATCGACTTCTTACTGATGGCGGCGACAACGAGAGTCATCGGGTGATGATTGTTTGATGGCGCGGCACGCGGTCGGGACAAGGCCGCTTGGCCGATCCACGGCATCGGCCGCAGCGCATGGTGGCCAAGGCGCTTGTGAATCGTCCCACGACGGAGCCCCGGAGACAAGCGGCGCCGGGCTTCTGGTGAAGCGTCGAAGACTCGCAGCGACTCCGCCGCCGAGGCGTCGGGTTCAAAAGGGTAGGCCACACACCGCGCCCGGGTTTATGTGGAGGAGACACCGGGCCGACTGCACGACCTTGTGCGGCGCCGTTTGACAGGCGGCGCGAGCCGTCCGTGCCTCGCCGGCCTCAGCGTGGAGATCCGGGCGCGGCGGTGTGGTGTGGGGGTACCGGCCGCCCCTCGCGGTCCCGCAGTCGGTCGAGTGTGTCGAGCACCCCCTCGATGAACTCCCACCGTTGGTCAACGTCACGGTTGACTTTGGGGTCTTGGCTGTCCGGCACGTATATGACGCCGTCCCGGTGGTCGGCGCGCACCGCCTTTTCGAGCTCGCGCAACGCTGCCAGTTCAGCCTGTTCTGCTTCGGTCATGTCGTTTCCCTCAGTAAAACGTCGCCCGCAGCGCATGCGCTGTCTGGCCGCGCCGCAACTGCTCGCCGAGTGTGCATAGCATCGGGCCGGGTCCGGCGTTTGTCAATTGTTGCAGGATTCAAGCGCGGCCGCCCGCTCGCCCCGCATGCGGGGTGTTGTGGGGAGCCGGGGGTTAAACACCGGCTACCCGATTAGCCGCGCAGCACACTAGAACGGAATGGCGATAAGTGGGTTACTCCGAATGCTGTATGGCGACCACTTCCAATACTGCGTGATGCTGGCCGGGAATAGATGAGAGATGACCTTCTTCCCATGCTGCAACAACTCCGAGTTCATGATGTGGATGACAGAGACCCCAGCTCCTTGCAGTATTCTGTCCTTCCGCACGTGCGCCGCGCTCCCGACATGGCTCGCTCCGTCAATCTCAACAGCGACGATTTGCGTCCCTGTCCAGAACGCGAAATCGACCTTGACCATGTTTTCAGGTACGAACGAATAGCGTCCGGCCAGGGGATCACTGACGTATAGATGGGCCTGCGGTAAGGGGAGCAGCGCATCGAATACCCAATCTGGGTCGTTTTTCGGGGCGGCAAGATTCTGTGGACCATGGCTTCGCAGCTCCCACTCAGTGGGCACGACCGTCGCGGCGCAATAGTCCAGGTAGAGTTCAAGAAACCGTTTCTCAGAGTCGGTGTCGAGATTGCACGTCTCTTTGAGATGTTTACGAATGGCGGCAATCGCTTCCGGTTGAGTTGGAGCGTCCGGCATCTCCTCCGGGAATACGTCACTGAAATGCCTCAGTCTGAGCGCGGATTTCTCTGCCTTGTTGATGTAGACAAGCGGCGTCTCGCTTTGGATGTATGTCGCGTTCGTAGAAACGCCAATAATCTTGATGCGCTCAATGCTCCATTTCGGGCGAGCGAATGGGATGAGCAGGTGGTCAGCGATCTTGAGTTGCAGCTTTCCCATATGTGAAGACCCGAACGGGCTAACGCTCGCGTTCAGCGGCGTGTGTCTCCCCTCATAGGTAGGATCTTATAAGTGATTGATATATGTGCAACTAACACGTGGAACTTTTGGCGCTCCACCCGATCTGATCAACTTTATCGGCAAACAAAGATGATCGGGAGGATCGGATGGAGCAGAATAAAGTTAACACGTTTGCGGCGAAGTTCAAGAAGGCCTTCTCGGAGGCGGTGCTCAATGATCTGGGGAAGGCCACGCGCTACTGTCATCGGGTGCGGCAGCTCACCCCCTATCGAATGGTGATGACGCTGATGGCCCTTCTGGCAGGGACACGTATCGAAAGCTTGGCCGATCTGCAGCGGGGATTCAATGCGCTCTTTGGCTTTATCATGGACTACAAACCCTTCTACGACCAGCTCGCCAAGCGGGAGTTTGCCACGTTCATCCTGTACCTCCGAAAAGCATTACGTCCATGTAATTCCGGTTCATGCGCGAGACGGCACGACGGTTGTTGGAGACCCTGGTGATCCGTGTGCTCGGCGTGGCGCCGGGAGCGCCTTCTCGGAGTTTCGCCGGATCGTCATCCAGGATGGCAGCTCCTTTGCCATCAAGGATGCGCTCAAAGAGGTGTTTCCGGGGCGGTTCAAGAAGGGGAAGCCTGCGGCGGTGGAGCTCCATGCGACCTTGGACCTCTTGGACGAATCGCTTTCCAAAGTGACCCTGACGGCCGACACCGCGAGCGAGCGGACCGCGTTGCCAAAGGCCTCGAGTCTCGGGGGCTCCTTGCTCTTGGCCGACCGCGGGTACTTCGACCGAGGCTATCTCTCGGAACTGACCAAGGCCGGGGCGAGCTTCGTCATCCGCGCACGCGCCATCGACTACCTCGCCGGGAACGCACGACGCGCACACCCTAAACGGGATCGACAACGCGGGCGGCTGCAATTCGGTCTGGAACCGATTCTCGCGAATCCTTAACTACATAACCTATGAGACATCGCTACCCTTGGACTCGCGTACAAGTTCGCATGCAGCAAAGCAGACGCGTTCAAGGGTGAGTGCGATGAGCACGAACTGCATTTTTGGTGAGAGCTGAGCGTACTTCGATGGCTGGGGTACGGCCTTGCACATCTGGTGCAGAATATCTACGGAGCTGTGGATGGCCTTCTGCGCGAACTTAGGTAAGCCGTTGTAGAGATCGGAGACAACCCGCTGTGACAGCGACAACGATAGGTCGTGTGCAAAGCTGTTGCGGAGCTTTCCGATCCGTTTCAGCGCTCCCCTGAATTTCGCGTCGAACCCGAGGCAACAAGCCAGCTCCAGAAACGCGCTCACTTGAACCTCAACGTAAAGGTGCGAGCGGATGACCGAGCCGACCTCGTCTTCTGCGAGTAGTGCCGAAATAAATTCAGCGTTGATTGGCAATGACTGGGTCATAGGGCTATCAATGGCTAACGAAAGCGTTCAGAGGCGGGGTAAGGGTCTATCTTTGCTCAACCCAATCGTTCTCGTGGTAATCGTAAATCCAAATTTGGCTCGGAGCCGGCGCAACAAGGCTTTCGATCTTAAGCCGTCCCCTATTCATGATGTGCGGCGCAGCCAATTGTCTTGCTTCCTCTAGGGTATTTACGGGGTTGGTGGTGGGTTTCTCATCGATATAAAGTACGTAGCCCATTATGATCTCCTGAGTCATCAAACGTTGCCAGCAGCGCCGGAGCTGCTCGCCGAGGCCCATAGCATGGAACAGCCCCGAGGGGGCGACCGCCCCGACTCCCACAGTTATCGAGAACAAGCTGAACCCTGGGCCGTGGCTATGGGATTAAGGATCTGAACGAGGCCAAAGGCCCTGGCAAGACGATGGACTAAACTGGGTTGGTCCGATCCGGTAGCCATCAACTCAGACTCGGGCTCTTGATTGGCGGGCGCTATGACTGCGGCGGCGGGGGTAAGTATCTCTTGCTCGATGCGCCGCGCCTCTTCCTTAAGGGTGCCAGCAGTGCGTTGAGTTCGCCGTCCGCCGACGGCCCCTAGCGCGCCGACAAACGGTGATCAGTATGGTGACCAAAACGCCAACCCCTCTGTCCCTTGGCCTAAGGGAATTGTAATAACATATTGATTCAATTGGTGCCCGGGGCCGGACTCGAACCGGCACGGGGTCGCCCCCGAGGGATTTTAAGTCCCTTGCGTCTACCTGTTCCGCCACCCGGGCTGACACACCCCGTCCCGAGGACGGCGTCGGGTCTGTTGGAGGCTGGGGTCGGAATCGAACCGGCGTACACGGCTTTGCAGGCCGCTGCATGACCACTCTGCCACCCAGCCGAAGGGCCCACCAAGCAGGGGGCCGAAGCGAGGGGACGGTGAGGGGCCGTCCCAGAAGGACAAAACCCCTTTGCCCCCGCGATCGAACAAGAGGGCCCAGGGGTTTCGTGGCGCGCGAACTGGAGCGGGAAACGAGACTCGAACTCGCGACCCCAACCTTGGCAAGGTTGTGCTCTACCAACTGAGCTATTCCCGCCTTTAGCCCATTCTAGCTGGGAGCCGGGCTCTGTCAAGCCATGGCGCAGGGGCCAGGCCATCAGGACTGACGGCGGTGCCCGCGCAGCTCGGGCCACGCCACCCAGATATAGGCGCACATAGACCACAGGGTCAACGCCGCGGCCAGATACAGGAGCAGAAAACCGACCGTGTAGGTGGGCACGGCACCGATCGGATCGCGATAGAGCAGCATGATGATGGCGATCATCTGGGCTGTGGTCTTGACCTTGCCGAGCGATGACACCGCCACCTTGGCGCGCACGCCGAGCTCCGCCATCCGTTCGCGCAAGGCCGAGACGGTGATCTCGCGCCCGATGATGATCGCCGCGGGCAGCGCCATCCACACAGAGGGGTCCTGCTGGAGCAGGAGCACGAGCACGACGGCGACCATGAGCTTGTCCGCGACCGGGTCCAGGAACTGCCCCAGGGCCGAGGTCTGGCCCAGACGCCGGGCCAGATAACCATCCAGCCAGTCGGTCAGCGCGCCGAGCGCGAAGATCACGGCCGTGGCCAGATTCGCGGAGGGGAAGGGCAGGTAGAACACCAGCATGAAGATCGGGATGAGCGCGATGCGGACCACCGTCAGGGAATTTGGGATGTTCATGCGCTGGCGTGCAGTTCCCTGTGGATGCGGGCCGCAAGCTCCGTGCTGATCCCCGGCACCTGGCAGAGGTCCTCGACAGCGGCCCGCATCACGCCCTGTAGCCCCCCGAAGAAGTGCAAGAGCTCCTTGCGGCGCTTGTGGCCGACCCCATCGATGCGCTCGAGCGGGGAGATGCGCCGGTCGCGGGCACGGACTCGGCGGTGACCGGTGATGGCGAAGCGGTGCGCCTCGTCCCGGATCTGTTGGATGAGATGCAGGGCATCGGTATCGGAGCAGAGCGGAAGCACGCGCATCTGCGGACCTACGAACAGCGTCTCGAGACCCGGCTTGCGGGTCGGCCCCTTGGCGATGCCGATTACCGTGATGCTGTGGATGTCGAGCGCGTGCAGGACTTCCAGCGCCTGGGTCAGTTGGCCCCGACCCCCGTCGATCACGAGGACGTCGGGCGGCTCGCGTCCCTCGCGCAGCAAGCGCGTGTAGTGCCGCGTGAGGGCTTGGCGCAACGCGCCGTAATCGTCCCCGGGCGCGATCCCTTCGATGCCGAAATGCCGGTAGGCTGACTTCACCGGACCCTCCGCGCCGAACACCACGCACGAGGCCACGGCCGCTTCGCCCTGGGTGTGACTCACGTCGAAGCATTCGACGCGGGTGATCTCCGCCGTCTGGCCGAGCGCCAGTTGCAAGGCGGTCAGGCGCCGGCGCTGCGCGGAGCGGCTCGCGAGCCGCTGCGACAGGCAGAGTTCCGCGTTCTGTACCGCCATCTCCAGGAACCGTGCCCGCTCCCCGCGCACCCGCCAATGGATCGCCACCTTGCGGCCGGCCTGCGCCGACAGGACCTCGGCCAGGACGGCGCCGTTGGCGAGGGGGTGGCTGACGAGGACCTCCGGAGGGACGCTGCGCTCGGCGTACTGCGCCAGGTAGAACTGCGGCAGGAAGGCGCCCAGCACGGCGGTGGCACGGGACTCCCCGGCATGGTCGGGGAAATAGGCGCGATTGCCCAGGTTGTGTCCGCCGCGCACAAAGAACACCTGAACACAGCAGAGACCCTCGTGCGCCGCACAGGCGACGACGTCGGTATCGCCGTTCCCGGAGGTGATGCACTGCGGCTGCCGGACCTTTTGCAACTGGCCGATCTGGTCCCGGTAGCGCGCCGCACGTTCGAAATCGAGTGTCGCGGCGCTCCCTTCCATGCGCGCTGCCAGGTGCTCAATCACGCTCTGGTCGTGGCCCTCGAGAAACATGATGGCGTGCTCGACGTCCTCCTGATAGGACTTGGTATCGATCAATCCGACGCAAGGCGCGCTGCAGCGTTTGATCTGATACTGGAGACAGGGGCGGGTGCGATTGCGAAAGAAGGTGTCCTCACAGGGCCGCAGCAAGAACAGCTTTTGCAAAAGCTTGAGGCTCTGGCGTACGGCGCTGGCGCTCGGGAACGGGCCGAAGTAGCGGCCCTTGCCGCTCTGGGCCCCGCGATGAAAGCACAGCCGCGGGAACCCCTGATCGCCGGCGATATAGATATAAGGGTAGCTCTTGTCGTCTCGCAACACGATGTTGTAACGGGGTTTCAGCGCCTTGATAAGGTTGTTTTCGAGGATCAGGGCCTCGTTCTCCGTGTGTGTGACGGTGACTTCGACGGCCCGCACCTGAGCCAGCAGGGCCTCGGTCTTGGCGCCCAGACGGGCCGGGGAACGGTAATAGCTCGAGAGCCGCTTTCTCAGGTTTCGGGCCTTGCCGACATAGAGGACGGTGCCCTCCCCATCGAGCATGCGATACACCCCGCAGCGCGTAGGGAGCGTGGCACTCAGGGTCTTGCCGTCAAAATTACCGTCGGGCATATCCTGTCGATGACTCCGTGGGATCGCGACCTGATGAGTAGCGGGGCTCTGTGGACACGAACGCCAGGCGGCGATCCAAAGGCGTTGCCTCAGCCGTGAGCGCTCGTGATCGGCGGTATCTCGGCGGGGCGCTGCGAGTCTCGCAGCCATTCCCGAGAACGGGCCCCGATCAGCCGAAACGTCGTGGTGAACTCCTCGGGCCGGTCGATCATCCACTGCGCCAGCGTTTCCGGGCTCGTCCATCGGCCGTCCGCGATTTCTTCCGGGCACAGGACCAAGGGTCCGTCGGACCGGCATAGAAAAACCGCGACGAACTCCCAACCCGTATCGGGGCTCGCCTTCAGATACCCCACCTGGCAGAGCGGCGTGGCGAGTGGCAGCCCGATCTCCTCAGCAAGCTCGCGAACGGCGCAGGCGGCATAGCCTTCGCCACTCTGCACGTGTCCCGCGACCGATGTGTCCCAAAGTCCCGGGGCACATTCCTTCGACGTCGAGCGACGTTGTACGAAGACCTCACCATTGCTGTTCACGACCAGCACATGGGCGGCGCGGTGGCGTACCTGCCATCGGTGCACATCGTCCCGCCGCATCCGGCCCAAGACCCGATCGTCATCGTCGACCACGTCGAACAGCTCATGATCACCCTCCTTATTTATTGCTAGCGCATGCTGGGCAGGCTGGACATGATGGGCACGATCACTCATGGCATGATGACTCGGGACATTATCCCCCATGGTATTGCCGATCCCAACCGCGGCTCGTTTAAATTCCGCGGCGGGCATCGGGTGGGCTCGGCTGGCCCGGACCGGAACCCCTCAACTCCCGATCCTCCACGCCGTTAAACCGGTGTGGGCCTATCTGCAAGGATAGCCGTGGACCCCAGGACAAGGATTGTCTCATCAGCACATGGACATGCCAAAACCCCCTCAGCTTGGATGCCCCGTGCCGCTCACCCCGGCGGCCGTCGCCAAGCCGCCGATCCCGTCTCACGAGGTCCGTAGTCGCCGCGCCCATCTCGGGTATTCCGCTCCGGGATGTACGCGAGGCGTGGCGGTGGACTGGTCGCGGGTGGCCTTGTTCCGCGAGGCCATCGCCTCCGGCACCTACGAGCTCCGGCCCCTCCGGGTGGCGGGCAGCCTCATACGTTTCGAATCATCGCTGTACCTCCGCGGGCGACCCCACCCGATCACCCTGTCGCGTGGCGACTGCGGTGACTTCGCGTCGGCGGAGGACCTGTTGGACCGCGTCTACGAGCTGCTCTGCGAAGAGTCGAACTACCTTCGCGCGGATCTCCGGGAGTCGGCGCCCGGCGGGGGCCGGCAGCCAGAGGCTTCAGACGAAGCGCCGGCGAGCGGACTGCCGCAGGTACCGACCGCGCGCTGACCGTGGCCCCCCGGGGGGCGCGACCTCTAGCTAGCCCGGATTTCTCACCACTGCCCCGGTCCGAATCCGAGCCCGGCGAGATCAGCCGGGCGATCGACGTCCGGGCGTACCGGCAGCTCCCAACAGCGCAGGGCCAGGGCGTTCATCCGGTTGCGCGTCATGTCGCCGACCTGCGCGGTCCCCCAGGGGATCCCGGTGAACAGCTCGGGGGCGATCCGCTTGAGGCCGATGAGGACGTAGCCGCCATCGGCAGCGGGCCCCAAGACCGCGTCGTAGCCCTCGCTGAGGGCACGCGCGGCGGCATCGAGGTCCTCCGCGGTCAGGGCTGGGCAGTCGCTCCCGATGAGCAGTGCCGAACGAGCGTGTTCCAGCGCCTTTGACAGTGCCCCTGCCATGCGGCTGCCGAGGTCGATACCCTGCTGCCGATGCAGTGAGACACCATAGCAGTCGCGGCAGGCCATAAAGAACGGGTGGTCCGCATCGGGCGCGCACCAGAGCTCGATGTGCTTGATCCGGGAAAACTTGGCTGTCTCGATGGCGCGTCGAACCAGGTGCACGTGCAGTGCACACGCGTGCTCGGCACCCAGATACGGGATGAGGCGGGTCTTGACCTGTCCCGGCACCGGGGCCTTGGCAAATAGGATGAGGGTGGAGTCCACGTGAACGGCCCCATGAGCGCGCTAGCCCGCCGCGGCGGCCGCGGCGTTGATGGTTCAACTTACCATGTCCCCGAGCAGGACTGAAACCGCCACAGCGCGTCGCGCCACCGGCCGAGCGCTGGCCACGGTCGCGCGGGACGGTTAGAATGGCGCGTTTCAGGGGCCGTAGCTCAGCTGGGAGAGCGTCGCGTTCGCAATGCGAAGGTCGGGGGTTCGATCCCCCCCGGCTCCACCAATAACTAATTCCGAGGCAATCCAACAGAATCCACAAACCCGGGTAACGGCGGGTTTTTTTAATGCCTGTACCGTGCACTGACGCCCACAACGTCCATTGACAGCCGACGGTAACTTACGATAGATTTGCCCGGTAACCGACCCACACGAAGGTAGGTTACCGTCATGCTCACCGACACCGCGACCCGCAACGCCAAGCCCCGCGAGCGGCCGTACAAGCTTGGCGACAGCCGGGGGCTGTACCTGCTCGTCACTCCCAGCGGGGGGAAGTGGTGGCGCTTCGACTACCGCTTCTGCGGTAAGCGCAAGAGCCTTTCTATGGGCACTTACCCCGACGTGGCGCTCAAGGAAGCCCGGGGCCGGCGGGACAGTGCCCGCGAGCACCTTGCCCACGGCGCCGATCCCGCCGAGGTCCGCAAGGCGCAGAAAGCTGCTCGGGTAGACCGCGACGCCGGAAGCTTCAAGGCCGTGGCGTCGGAGTGGTTCGCGAAGCACGGCGGCGGCCTGGGCAGCCGGGCATGCCGACAACATCATCGGGCGCCTGGAACGCGACATCTTCCCCTGGCTGGGCGGCCGGCCAGTGGGCAAGGTAACGGCGCCCGAACTGCTCGTCTGCCTTCGCCGTATCGAGGCGCGCGGTGCAATCGAGACCGCGCACCGTGCCTTCCAGAACTGCGGGCAGGTGTTTCGCTATGCCATGGCCACCGGTCGCGGCGAGCGCGACCCCGCCGCCGATCTGCGCGGGGCGCTGGCACCCGTGAAGGAAAGCCACTACGCGGCAATGACCGACCCCAAAGCCATGAGCGCCCTGCTACGCGCAATCGACGGGTACCGGGGTGACCTGCCGACCCGCTGCGCCTTACGGCTGGCGCCGCTTACGTTCGTTCGACCCGGCGAGCTGCGCCATGCGGAATGGAGCGAGTTCGACCTGGAGCGCGCGGAATGGAATATCACCGCAATCCGCATGAAAACCCGCGAGCCTCACCTGGTGCCGTTGTCACGCCAGGCGGTCGAGTGCCTGCGGGAACTGTATCGGGTGCAGATCCCCTTTTTTATTAGCTGTTTTCATGCAGTTAAGCAGCGGTCGCATAAGGCTCTGCGGGCACCGGTTTAGGCGCCAGGGTGAAGTGCTCACCGAGCGAGGCGATGTAGTTTTCGAAC
>JALZID010000075.1 GCA_030860485.1 Pseudomonadota bacterium
ATCTGCTACCCTTGGTGCGTGCTGGTGTTCCGTTCGTTGACGGTGCTCAAATCGAACGCCGTCAAGACGAAGACAATCGGAAGGAAGCCGCCTGACCATGCTTTCCACAACTCTTGACAATATCTCCCATCCCCGTCTAGCCTGCTCAACCCGCATGGGCTTTTATATAGAACTTGACCTCGCAAGAGGCCATCTCGTTGCAGTAGCGTTTACCAGCACACTGACCGCTACCGATACCGATCGCCTTGGCACGACGAAGACCGGTTGGCGCTTCCGCCGGGTGGCCGCCCGTCCACCGGAGTGCTCGACTAGAAGGCTGCGCGTCTGCTCTACTTCGTCATCGAGGACACCCATTCTCGGATGGCAACAGGCGCAGGCTCGTTTCTTTTCATGCTGTATTCGAAGCAGGAAGAGCCTGGAGGCGTTTGGTGTCCCGCACCGCGTGCCGCGGTAGCGTGTCATTGTGCTGGCGATGCAAGGTGCTCCGTGCTAGCGTGCGCGGGCGCCTGGGCTGGCGGGGACGATGAGTAACGCTGCTCGTGCTCGCCTAGTCTACGGGTATGTATCCGGATAAGCCGATTAATATGGTATGCCTCTAATGATGACGGGGCGGGCCAGACCTTCCTTTCAGTGCCAGGCGTGTGGGGCGCTGGCGCCCAAGTGGGCCGGGCAGTGCGGGGAGTGCGGCGCCTGGAACACGCTCACCGAGAGCGCGGCGCCCCTTCTCGTGGATGGAAGGGCGCGCGGGCTCGGCTACAGCGGCCAGACCGCACCGGTCGTCGGGCTCGCCGAGGTCGAGGTCCGGGATGAGGTGCGCACCTCGAGCGGGATCGGCGAGCTGGACCGGGTCCTGGGCGGGGGTCTGGTGAACGGTGCGGTAGTGCTGCTCGGGGGCGACCCGGGGATAGGCAAGTCCACGCTCCTTTTGCAATCGTTGGCGGCCGGGCGCGAGACGCGGGGTCTCTACGTGAGCGGCGAAGAGTCGGCCCAGCAGGTGGCGCTCAGGGCCCATCGCCTCGGCAAGGTCGGCCAGGACCTGCGGCTTCTGACCGAGACCCGGGTCGAGCGGGTCTTGGAGGCGGCCGAGAACGAGGCGCCGCGGGTCCTGGTGATCGACTCGATCCAGACCCTCTACAGCGAGTCGCTGGCGGGCGCCCCCGGCACGGTGAGCCAGCTCCGCGAGTCCGCCTCACAACTCGTGCGCTACGCCAAGCGCACCGGTACCACCGTGTTCCTGGTAGGGCATGTGACCAAGGAGGGTGTCTTGGCCGGGCCGCGGGTGCTCGAGCACATGGTGGATACGGTGCTCTATTTCGAGGGCGACGAGGGCAGCCGCTATCGGATCGTGCGCGCCGTCAAGAACCGCTACGGGGCGGTGCACGAGCTCGGGGTCTTCGCCATGACCGAGTCCGGGCTGCGCGAGGTGCCCAATCCCTCGTCGATCTTTTTGCAGCGCCACGCCCAGGGCGTGCCCGGCAGCGCGGTCATGGTGACGCGCGAAGGCACCCGGCCATTGCTCATCGAGGTGCAGGCGCTCCTGGACGAGTCCCATCTGGCCAACCCGAGACGAGTCGCGGTAGGGCTCGATCCGAATCGCCTGGCCATGTTGCTGGCGGTCCTGCACCGCCATGCGGGAGTGGTGAGCTATGATCAGGACGTCTTCGTCAACATCGTGGGCGGTGTGCGCGTCAACGAGACCGGCGCGGATCTCGCGGTGGCCCTGGCGGTGGTGTCGAGCCTCCGCAGTCGGCCCCTTCCCAACGGGACCGTGGTATTCGGCGAGATCGGTCTCTCGGGCGAGGTGCGTCCCGTGCCGCACGGTCCAGAGCGCCTGCGCGAGGCGGTGAAGCATGGTTTCGGGCGGGCGCTCATCCCGCGCGCTAATGCCCCGCGGGGGACGGTCAAGGGGCTGGAGGTGACGGCCATCGAGCGGGTCGCCGAGGCACTCGCCGCGAGCGGTTAAGGGGTCGCGGGCGGTGGCGGGATGATGCGCGCGGTGCGGACGGAGCGGCCGCTGGTCTGCACGATCTCGATGGTGTAATCGGCGATGCGCAGGGCCGTCCCGCGCTCGGGCATGCTCTCCAGGGCCTCCAGGATCAGTCCGTTCAAGGTCTTCGGGCCGCCGGTCGGGAGCGTCCAGTGCAGGCTGCGGTTGAGGTCGCGGACGTTCGCGGTGGCATCGACCAGATAGCTCCCGTCGGCGCTCGGCGAGACCTCGCGGCCTAGCGTCTGGGGGTCGATCGTGAACTCCCCGACGATCTCCTCCAGGATGTCTTCCAAGGTCAAGAGCCCCTGGATGTCGCCGTATTCGTCGACCACCAGCCCCATGCGGCGCTTGTGGCGCTGGAAATGGGCCAGTTGCTTGTGAAGGCCGGTGCCCTTGGGGATGAAGTAGGGCTCGGCGAGGTGCTTTTCGAAGGCTTCCTTGTCGAGCGCCTCACTCATGGTGAGGACGCGCGGGATCTGGCGCGCGTGCAGGATGCCGACTACTTGGTCCAGGCCACCGCGGTAGACCGGCAGCCGGGTGCGGCGCGAGCTCTGAAGTTGTTCCACGATCGCCACGGGCTCGTCGTCCAGGTTGATGCCCACGATCTCGTGGCGCGGGACCATCACGTCTTCGACCGTGACCTTTTCCAGGTCCAGGATGGCGTATAGCATCTGCTGGTGGCGCTTGGGGATGATGGCGCCGGTCTCTTGGACGACGGTGCGCAACTCCCCGCGGCTCAGGGACATACCCTCCATCTCTTCGGGCCGGATCCCGAGCGCTCGCAGCACACCGTTGGCGAGGAGGTTGACGACCCACACGATGGGATATAAGAGCTTGAGCAAGGGCCCGATCACATAGACCGCCGGGAAGGCGACGCGCTCGGGCTCGAGCGCCGCCAGGGTCTTGGGCGCGACCTCGGCGAAGATCAGGATGACCAGTGTGAGCACGCCGGCCGCGATGGCAATGCCCGGCTCGCCCATCACCTCCAGGGCGATGACCGTGGCGACGGACGAGGCCGAGATGTTCGCGAAGTTGTTGATGAGCAGGATGAGCCCGATGAAACGGTCGGGGCGTTCGAGCAGGAGCTGGGCGCGTCTGGCGCCGCCGCGACCCTGGTCCGCCAGGTAGCGGAGCCGGTAGCGGTTCAAGGCCATCATCGCGGTCTCGGCCCCCGAGCACAGGGCCGACACCACGATCAGGACGGCGAGGAAGGCGAACAGGGCGCCGATGGGGACATCGGGCAAGAAAGGGCGGACCTCGGGTCTTGGAAGCTAGGCCATTGTGAAGGAGATCGCCCAGGGTGTGTCAAGCACCGGGGTCGATCCGGTCGCGCTACCGGGCTCAGCGGTGGATGGCCGTCAGGCATGGCGCCACGCCATGTTGCCTGCGGCACCACTCATCGAACTCCTGGGCCGGGAGGGGACGGCTGATGTGATAGCCCTGCACGAGATCGCCGCCGTAGGCCTCGATGGCCGCGACCGTATCGCGATCTTCGGCGCCCTCGGCCACGACGCGGAGATCGAAATGGTGGGCGAGATCGATGACCGCCTTGACGATCATGCGGTCGTGCCGGCTGCCGAGCATATTGCTCACGAACCCGCGATCGACCTTGAGCTCGTCGATGGGCAGGCGTTTGAGGTAGGCCAGCGAGGAATATCCGGTCCCGAAGTCGTCGATCGAGAGGCCGACCGCGAGTGCCTTGACATCGGCCAGCGTGGTCATGGTCTGGCCGAGGTCCCGGATCAAAGAGTCCTCGGTGATCTCGAGCGTGAGCTTGTGGGCCGGTACACCCCAGAGCCCGAGCGCCTGGCTGATGAATTCCGGCAGGTCCGGCTCGGCGAGATCGGAGGCGGTCAGGTTGACACTCACGGCCAGGTCCCAGCCCTGACGGGCCCAGTCCGCGCAGTGTCGCAGCGCGGTGTTGATCATAAAGGTCGTGAGCGACCAGTTGAGACCCACGTTTTCGCAGGCCGCCAGGATATCGCCCGGCGCGACCAGCTCGCCCCGGCGATTGCGCCAGCGCACCAGCGCCTCGGCGGCCGTGGCTCGTCCGGTGGCCAGTGCGACCTGGGGCTGAAAATAGACCAGCACGGCGTTATCCTGCAGCGCGGTCTCGAACTCGCGCTCGACCGCCCGGCGTTCACGCAAGGTGTGGCCGAGCGACTCGGAGTAGACGACGATCGGTCGCTTGTGGGCTACGGCCTCGTTGCACGCCAATTCCGCCATCCGCAACAATGGCTCTGCCTCTTGTGCATGCCGTGGAAACAGACCGACGCCCAAGGTAGGGCGTACCAGGGTGCGCAGGCCATCCACCCGAAACGATTCCCGCAAGGTGCGCGAGATCCGATCGCAGGCGAGGAGTGCGTGGCCCTCGCCCTTGATGGCCGGAAGGACGAAGGCGAACTCGTTCCAGCCGATGCGTGCCACGAGGTCCTGGTCGCGCAGGACGTCGCGGCAGCGTTGCGCGATCTGACGCACCAGCAGGCTGTGCCACTGATCATCGCGGTCGCTGACGGGGCCGACGACATCCTGGAGGTCCATCGCGATCACGGCCAGCTCGAGACCCCCTCGGGAGATCCAGCGCTTCAGGTCCTCGATGAACGCCACCCGGTTCGGGAGACCGGTCACGGGGTCGAGCAACAGGTGCTCGGTGCTGCGTGTTTTTTCGTAGCGGCTCAGGGCGAGGCTAATGATCCTGCTGTGATACCCCACCAAGCGGTGCAGGGTCCGTACCTCCACCCAAGGGTTGCTTCCGGGGTTTGTGAGCCGGACCAGCCACTGGGTGACGGCATCCGCATAGGCGTGTATCACCTCGACCGGCCAATCGCACGGCGCGCCGGCCCTGTAGGCATCCAGCCAGAGCCGCGCGTAGTGATCCTGCACGGTCTCCAGGCGCTCCGGTGCCGCAAGCCGGCGTACATGGTCCCAGACCCGGCTCGCAAGCCCGGCATCGAGCCAGCGCGCCGTGCGCCAGTCGGCCTGGAGGGGGTTGAGGCATGCATACGCGCTTTGTGCAAGGCGCCGCTGGATCTCATCTAGGTGTGGAATATCATCCGGCCCGAGCCCGGCGGCACGAAACTGGCCGATATCGGTGGCCTGGGCAAACACGGTGGCCGAGGGCCGATCAGGGTCGAGTGCCGCCATGGGTGTGGTCGCCGAATGCCGTTTCGGTTCGCGCCGCTCCGTGGATCAGAGATAGAACTCTTTGGCGTCGATCCCGTGGTTGCCGGCGGGCAGGTCCTTGATGACCCGATAGGGGAGGCCGCCTGGACCCATGGGATCGGCGATCAGATCCAGGATCAGCGGGGCCGTCATGGGCGTTTTCTGGCCATCGAGCAGGTGCATGATCCTGGGCTTGAGGCGCCGGATGCGGTTTTGAGCGATGACGATTCCGACCTCCCCGCTGTTCAACTCGACCAGCGTCCCCACCGGGAACAGGCCGATGGACTGGATGAACTGATCGACCACCCCTTCATGAAAGGTCTTTCCCTTCCAACCGTATAGATACTGCATCGCTGCGGGCCGCCCCGACACAGCGCTCGGGGTCCACGAAGACAAATTTACAGGTGCGCGAGAGGGCCGCGATCTCCGCGTCGGAGCGGATGAGAAAGCCCTGGAGCAGGAACGGCGTGTCGTCCAGGGCTTGTCGAGTGCCGATACGAACATCCCGGGATCAGATCACCGACCGGGATCTGCTTATCGAAGGTCGCGTTCGCCCTCGGTATCCAATCTTGAAGCTGTTGAGCCTGTCTCGCCACCGGTCCCCACGCCCTTGCAGGCCATGGAAACCCCTCCGCCAGGGGGGCCTGCTGCGCACGGCCCTCATCGACCCTCGGTAACACCGACTTTAGAGGTCCCATCCCTACACCGCGCGCCGCACGCGGAACAGGACCACCCTGGCCCTGGGAACGGTGGGGCTAGGGCGCGCCCAGGTGGCGGCGCGTGATCTCGCCGTAGGCATCGATGCGGCGATCGCGCAGGAACGGCCAGTGGGTACGGATCTCTTCGCAGCGCACCAGATCGATGGCTACCACGCGCACGCCCTCTTCGGTAGGGTCGGCGCGATCGACGATGGCCCCGTCGGGCCCGGCCACGAAGCTCTGTCCCCAGAACTCGATGCCCTTCCCGAGCGCGGAGGAGCCGGGTGGGGGTTCAAAACCGGTGCGATTGACGGCCACGACGAAGCAGCCGTTGGCCACGGCATGGGCGCGTTGCGATAGCTCCCAGGCCTCGTGCTGCGCCTGACCGTACTGCGCCTTTTCTTCCGGATGCCAGCCGATCGCGGTGGGATAGAACAGCACCTCGGCGCCCTGCAAGGCGGTGAGGCGCGCCGCCTCGGGATACCACTGATCCCAGCAGATGAGGACCCCCAGCACGCCGCGTGCGGTCGGAAACGCACGGAACCCGAGATCGCCCGGGGTGAAGTAAAACTTCTCGAAATAACGCGGATCGTCGGGGATGTGCATCTTGCGATAGCGACCCAGGCAACCGGCGGCACCCTCGATTACCACGGCGGTGTTGTGATAGAGCCCAGCCGCACGCCGCTCGAACACGCTCACGATCACCGTGACGCCGGTGTCGGAAGCGAGCGCCGTGAAGGCCTCGGTGGAGGGTCCCGGTATCGGCTCGGCCAGCTCGAAGAACCGGTGCTCCTCGGTCTGGCAGAAGTAGCGGGAGCGGAACAGCTCGGGCAGACAGATCACCTGGGCGCCGCGCGCCGCGGCCTCACGGGTCGAGGCCAGAGCCTTGTCGAGGTTGGCATCCGGGTCGTCGGTAGAGCTCATCTGGATGAGTCCGAGCTTCAGCACCCTAGACGATAACAAGGGGGGGCTCATGGGGCGGAGGGATCGTCGCCGGAGGGAACGTCGGGTCTGTAGTAGGTGGTCTGAGAGAAACAGCCCATGTACTGATCGAGCAGATCGACGCCGGCCTTGGGACGGATGATGCCTTTCTCGATCTTCTGGCGGATCAGGTTGTTCATCCGCCGATGCAGATCGTTCGGGAAGTACTGCACCAGCGCCAGCATCTCCTGCACTGAGGTCCCCGGGAGGATCTTTTCGATGTAATACCCGCCCGGCTCCTCGGCATCGGCATAGACATGGGCTTCGGCGACGCGGCCGAAGAGGTTGTGCGAGTCGCCCATGATGTCCTGGTACGCGCCCATCAAGAAGAAGGCGAAGTAGTAGGGCGCGTTGCTTTCGGGTTCGTAGACCTCGAGAAAACGCTTGTCGGCGTTCGCGCAGACATAATGGGAGACCTTGCCGTCCGAGTCGCAGGTGAGATCGACGATCACCGCCCGGCGGTTGGGGCGCCGATCGAGGTGGCGCACCGGCATGATCGGAAAGCCCTGTCCGATCGACCAGTGGTCCAGGATCGACTGGAACACTGAGAAGTCGCAGAGATACTGGTCCACCAAATGGTCGTTGAGCGCCCTGAGCTCGGCGGGCACGGCGTCCGGCTCGATGCCCTGCACCTGCGCCAGGATGGCCTTGCAGGCCGACCAGTAGAGCCGCTCGGCAAGCGCCTTCTCCTCGATCGGCAGGTAGCCCAGGGTGAACAGGGTGTCGGCCTCCTGGCGTTTCTCGACGGCATCGTGATAGGCCTCGCAGAGCTCCGACAGCGGGCGTTTGCCGGCGCGCCTGCCGGGCCCGCGCACGCGCGTCAGGACTTCGTAGAGCTCGCGCACCGTGGTGTTGGAGTCCTCGGCCGGCTCGTAGTCGTCGGCGATCAGGTCCTTGCGGTAGGTGCCGAGCGCCTCGACGATGAGCACGGAATGGTGGGCGGTGATGGCGCGCCCGCTCTCCGACACGATGATCGGATGGACCACCCCTTCGTCGTCGCACACCTCCTTGACCGAATAGACCACGGCGTTGGCGTATTCCTGGAGCGTGTAGTTGATCCCCTCGTTATCGGTCGAGTACTCGGTGCCGTAATTGACGCCGAGCCCGCCGCCGACGTCGAGATACTGCAAGGGCACGCCGCGTTTCAGGAGCTGGGAGTAGATCTGCGTGATCTCCTTGACGGCCTGCTTCAGGATCTGGATGTCGGCGATTTGGCTCCCGAGGTGGAAGTGCAAGAGCACCAGGGCGTCCGCCAGGTTCTTTTCCTTGAGGCCCTGGATCAAGGTCAGGAGCTCGGGGATCGAGATCCCGAACTTGGACTGGTCTCCGCCCGACTCCGCCCATTTGCCGGCGCCGCCGGTGCCGAGGCGCACGCGCACCCCGAAGCGCGGGCGCACGCCGAGCTCGCGGGCCACTGCCAGCAATTGATCGAACTCACCGAACTTCTCCAGCACCGGGATCACCTGCTGCCCGATCTGCTGGCCCGCCAGGATCAGGCGCAGCATGATCGCGTCCTTGCAACCGTTACAGATGAGCAAGGCGCCGTCCTGCTCCAGGTGGGGCAAGGCCGCGACCAGCTCGGCCTTGGACCCGCACTCGAGCCCCATGCCGAACGGCCGGCCGGCCTCCAGCACCTCCTCCACCACCTCGTGGAGCTGGTTAACCTTGATCGGATAGACGCCCTGATACCGGTTGCGATAACCCGATTCGCGGATGGCCCGGATGAAGGCCTTGTTGAGCCGCACCACACGGGTTTGCAGGACATCTTGAAACCGGATCAGGGTCGGGAAGCCGACGCCGCGGCGGCGCAGGTCCGAGACCACGTCGTCGATGTCCACCGAGAGCGACTGCTGCAGGAACGGCCGCACGGCGATATGGCCTCGTTCGTTGATGAAAAAGAATGATTCGCCCCAGGCCTCGACGCGATAAAGGGCCTCCGAGTCGTCGATGGTCCAGTCGTCCTCCGGCACCGGCGGATGGCCGACCTCGGGGGATACGACCTTCAGGACCTCGCGATCCGGGAGTGCCATGGTATCCGGCTCGCCCTCGCCGGCTTCTGGGCGGGCCTTTGGCCGCGTCACGGCCGCGCCTCCGGTTCCGTCGCCAGCACGCAGGCGAAGAACAGCGGCGCCACGATCGTCGCATCCGACTCAATGATGAACTTCGGGGTGTCGATGGCGAGCTTGCCCCAGGTGATCTTCTCGTTGGGGACCGCCCCGGAATAAGAGCCATAGCTGGTCGTCGAGTCGCTGATCTGGCAGAAGTACCCCCAACGCGGGAGGTCGCTGTGCCGCAGGTCCTGCTCCAGCATCGGCACCACGCAGATCGGGAAATCACCCGCGATCCCGCCGCCGATCTGGAAGAACCCGATCGACGTCCGGGCGCTCTTCGAGCGGTACCAATCCGCGAGCAGCATCATATACTCGATGCCGGTGCGCACGGTGTGGACGTTTCGGATGTCGCCCTCGATGCAATGGGCCGCGTAGATGTTGCCTAAGGTCGAGTCCTCCCAGCCCGGGACGAAGATCGGCAGGTCGCGTTCGGCGGCGGCCATCAGCCAGCTATCGCGCGGGTCGATCTGATAATAGCGATGGAGGCTACCGCTTCGCAGGATCTGGTACATGAACTCGTGGGGAAAGTAATGCTCGCCTTTCTGGTCGGCGCCCGTCCACTCCTCGAGCACGGCCGCCTCGATACGGCGGATGGCCTCATGCTCGGGGATACAGGTGTCGGTGACGCGGTTCAAGTGGCGCGCGAGCAGGGCGTCCTCGTCGGCGGGCGTGAGGTCGCGGTAATGCGGGATGCGGACGTAGTGCTCATGGGCAACGAGGTTGAACACATCCTCCTCGAGATTGGCACCGGTACAGCAGATCCCATGGACCCTGCCGGCGCGGATCATCTCCGCCAGCGACAGCCCGATCTCGGCCGTGCTCATCGCCCCGGCGAGCGTCACCAGCATCTCGCCGCCGCGCTTGAGGTGGGCGCTGTAGGCGCTCGCGGCGTCCACGAGCGCCGCCCCATTGAAGTGGCGGAAGTGGTGGCGCACAAAGCGCGCGATGGCCTGGTTATCGTTCATCGATCATCACCCTGGGTGCGCGGCGCGAAGAGTAGGGAATTATCCGGCCCACCGCAAGGCATCGCCACGGGACTGTCACGGGGGGAGACAGCCATCGCGAGGGCTTTCCGACGGGGCCTGTGATAAGGCCTACAAGAAGGCTCTAAGCGAGTGCACCTCGGTTCGAACGTGCACGACGCGCCATACACCATGTTCAAGATCGCGACCTGGAACGTGAACTCCATCCGCGTGCGGTTGGAGCAGGTGCTTGGCTGGCTCGCCGAAGAAGGGCCAGATGTGCTCGCCGTCCAGGAGACCAAGACCACGGACAGCGCGTTTCCCGCGGCGGCATTCGCCGAGATCGGCTATCGGGCGGCGTTCGCGGGTGAGAGGGCCTACAACGGTGTGGCGCTCCTCTCGAAGCGTCGCAACCACGGGCTGCGCATCGACCTCATTTTGGCGAGCGCCTCGCTCGCCACCCGCTGCGCGGGTTGCCGCATCGACAAGGCCCCGCGCCGCCATCCCAAAACCTCCGACCACACGCCCGTGGTGGCCGAGTTCGCGTGGGACCCACTCGATGGGACAAGGGGTGCAGCCCCGGGATCGAGCTTGCGTGACTCCGCGGTGTCTCGTTAGAATTAGAGTTCTAAAGAAAATAGGATGGGCCCGCGCCTACGGCATCCAGTGCTATCCGAGATGAAGACCAATATCCACCCCAAGTACGGTGAGATCACCGTGACCTGCAGCTGCGGGAATGTGTTCAAGACCGGCTCCACCCTCGGCTGGGACCTACACATAGACGTGTGCTCGTCCTGCCACCCCTTCTATACCGGCAAGCAGAAGCTCGTCGATACCGCAGGAAGGGTGGACAAGTTCCGCCGCAAGTACGGGCTGCGCTAGCCGCCGCGTGGCGACCGGGCGGCGATTGCGACGGCGGGTCTTTCTCCTCCTTCTCCTCTGCAGCCTCGGGTCCCCATCCTGGGCGGCCGTCTGTGCCGCCTCGGGGCCCGTGGCGCGGGCAGCCGTAGCGCGCGTGATTGACGGGGACACGCTGGTGCTGGGGGACGGCCAGCGCCTGCGTTTGATCGGCATCGATGCGCCGGAGATGCGTCATGACGGCCGCGGCCCGGAGCCTTATGCGCGGGAGGCGCGGGCGGCCTTGGTCGATTTGTCCTCCGGCCGGGTCGTGGAGCTTCAGTACGGGCAGTCGCCCCATGACCGCTATGGCCGGGGTCTCGCCCACCTGTTTCTTCCGAACCGCGACAACGTTCAGGCATTGTTGCTACGGCGCGGGCTCGCCACGAGCCTGTTTCTTCCGCCGAACGGCGAGTACCTGGACTGTTATGTAGCTGCGGAGACGGAAGCCCAGGCGGCGCGGCGCGGGATCTGGTCGCAGGCGGGCTTCCACCCGATCGCCGCGAAACGCATCGGCCGGGCGGCACAGGGCTACCGCCTGGTGACCGGCACCGTAACCTCGGCGCGCTGCCGGAGGACGGGGGTATGGCTGCGGCTCGATGGGGTCCTGGGGGTCAAGATCCGACAGGAAGACCTCGGCTATTTCAAGGGCCGGGATCTGTGCCGGCTGCGCGGGCGGCAGGTGTCGGTTCGGGGTCTGGTGCGACGCTACCGCGGGTCATTGCGGATGCGTCTGCGCCACCCGCTCTATCTCGATGCCGGGAATGGGAGCGGCGCGGCGGCGGGGCCCGGCCGCGGTGATTCCCTGAGGTAATCGCCTGACGGTGATTCCAACCTGGGGGTCACCGGCACCTGGGAACTACCGTTTGTGCCCGCCATTGGGGCAGTGCGGCAAAAGAAACGCAGAGGGGAGCATAGCTTGCTGAAACAAACTTGCGAAGAGACTCAACTGAGCGCGATAAGGCCTCGTCGTTCCTAGCCCTGCCCAGTCGTCCACAGATCCTGTGGATATCTCTGTGGATGAGATGCGGGCAAACACCCCAGAAACCCGATGCTGCCTGGGGGACTGTTACACCTGTCAAGAAGTAACCAACTCGCGGCGTGTTGATAATACAATTGGTTACGTACTGCTCTTTGTGCGACTTATTGCCCAGAGCACGCCGTGCTCGGCCGGCGCACGTTTTCGGCCCCCGTTGAACAAGTGGTCGCAGGCGTGCTGTGGTGCGGCTACTTGGCGGCGGAACTGCTGGTGTGGAACTTCTCGGGGGGTGGGGTGTCGTATCAGGCACGTTCGTCGTGAACGTTCCCGCTCTCCCTCCCTGAGCGGGACTGCAGCCCGGTATCCCCAGCCGGGCGCATCGTTGGCCCCGGTAACGCTTTCTCCCCTATTGTACCGGGGCTTTTTTTTGCCCAGAGCGGTTGATCCCCAACAGTGATCCCCAGGCGGGATTCCGGCCCCGTGTCATGACCGTGGCGATCGTGTATCCTGTCCGAACAGAATGCCAATCGCCACGGAGAGCCTGCCCCGGGGGATGAGAGCCGTCTCGTTGCTAGCCTTCATGTCGGTATTGCCGGCCGCGCTGCTGTACGCGGCCCCGGCGGCGAAGGGTCCGGTGGGCGACCCCGCGGCCGGCCAGTCCAAGTCGGCCGTGTGCGCGACCTGCCACGGGGGGACCGGAAACAGCCTCGCACCGGAGTGGCCTAAGCTCGCGGGCCAGCACGCGGCATATCTCGTCAAGCAGTTGCTGGACCTCAAGTCCGGGGCGCGCAAGAGCCCGGTCATGGGTCCGATGGCCGAGCCCCTGGGCGAAGCGGACATCGCCGATCTCGCCGCCTACTATGCCGGCCAGTCGCTTGAGCTCGGTGCCGCCGATGCGGACCTCGTCAAGACCGGCGAGCGGCTCTATCGGGCCGGAAACCGCGATCGCGGGTTGCCGGCCTGTATGGCCTGCCATGGGCCGGCCGGTACCGGCAACCCGGCCGCCGGGTTCCCATCGCTGGGCGGCCAGCACGCGGCCTACACGGCGATCCAACTGCGTGCCTACCGCTCCGGTGAACGCAACAACGATCGGGCGGCGATGATGCGTCAGATATCGTCCCGGATCACCGACGCGGAGATCGAGGCCGTGTCATCCTATATCCAAGGGCTGTACCGATAGGAGGCGAGAGAGATGCGGCGTAGCGTTTGGTGGGTCCTGGGGGCCCAGTTGGCGGCAGGGGTAGCTTTTCTTACGACATTTATGGGGCTGGCCATTGCGGCGGAGACATCCGGGCCTGAAAAAAACAAAGAAGTGGGGGCGGTCCAGCCCGGATCGTTTCAAGCGGGAAAGCACTACAAGGAGATCGTGCCGCCGCAACCGGTGACCGGAACCGGCATCGAGGTCCTGGAGGTGTTTTGGTACGGCTGTCCCCATTGCTATGACTTCGAGCCTGCCCTGGCGCGCTGGCAGGCGCGGCAGCCCGAGGACGTCGCCTTCCGGCGCCTGCCTGCGGTGTTCCGGCCGAGCTGGTACCTGCACGCCAAGGCCTACTACACCGCCGAAGCGCTGGGGATGCTCGATAAGATACACGCACCGCTCTTCAAGGCCCTGCACGCGGACAAGAAGACGCTGGACGATGAAGCCAGCCTGGCCGATTTCTTCGCGGGCTTCGGGGTGGGCAAGAACGAGTTTTCCCAGGTCTTCAGTTCCTTCACGGTCGAGGGCAAGGTCGAACAGGCCAAGCAGGCGATCCAGCGCTTCGGTATCGACGGCGTGCCGGCGGTGGTCGTGAACGGCAAGTACCTGACCTCTGCATCGATGGCCGGTTCCTATGACGCCATGCTCACGGTCGTGGATTTCCTGGTCGCCCGGGAGCGCGAGGCGCGCGCGACCCAGGCGCCTGCGGCGGTGCCCGCGGGGTCGGCGCAGGCCGCGCCCCGCAGCCCCACTCCTCCTTAGCGCGGGGACGTCCGGGCGTAGTCCGGATCAGACGGGGCGCGGGCTGCGGTAGACGACGAGCACGCTGCCCGGGTTCATAGAGCGAAAGGCGGCGGGCCGGTTCCAGCGCCGCAACTGGTTCACGCTGACTCGGTAGCGGCGGGCGATACTCGGTAACGAATCGCCCGGCTGTATGCGGTGATGCGTCGGGGGCTTTCGATCCACACTCGTCTCTGCCCCCAGCGCCGCCGGTGAAGGGATCAGAAGGTCCTGTCCCGGCCGGAGTCTGGTGTTGATCCCGGCGGCCTTGGCGCCCAGCCCATTCGCCTCGCACAAGGCCGCCAGCGGCACCCGGTAGGTCTGCGAGATGTCCCAGAGCGTGTCGCCGGCGCGTACACGGTGCGTCGTGCCCCCGAACCACCCCGGCACCGACATAACGGCCAGTCTTCGATTATCGACTCGCTGGCCCAGGCTAACGGCGCGCCGCGTCGGTGGCGGCGTGTTGGCGGGGTGCTGAGGGCCCCCCCTTATCTTTACGTGGGAATGGCCCGCCAGTCGGCGCCTGAACGCGGGCGCCCTGTCGACCGGCACGGCCAGCCGGTGGGGACCGGAGGGGGCCGTGATCGACTGGATCAACCCGGGATTCAAACGCCGCATCTCCTCGACGCTCACCCCCGCAAGCTTGGCGGCCTCGGTGAGGCGGATCTGACGACCGACCTCGACCTCGGCGAGGTAGGGTTTGTCCGGGATGGGCCGGAGGCTCAGCTTGTGGCCCGCCGGGTTCGCGACGATCTTCGAGACCGCGATAAGCTTGGGGACGAAACCACGCGTCTCCGTGGGCAATGCCAGTGACCAGAAATCCGTGCCACGCCCGGCCCGGCGGTTGCGGGCGATGGCGCGCTCGACCATCCCCTCCCCGCAGTTGTAGGCCGCAAACGCGTTGAGCCAGTCGCCGTCGAAGCGCTCGTGTAGGGCCTCCAGATAATCGAGCGCCGCGTCGGTCGAGGCCAGCACGTCGCGCCAGCCATCATACCAGGCGCTCTGCTCGAGTCCGAGGTGACGACCGGTGCTCGGGATCAACTGCCAGATCCCCGCTGCGTGCCCCGGCGAGCGCGCCTCGGCGCGGTAGGCGCTTTCGACGATGG
The DNA here is from genome assembly GCA_030860485.1 of Pseudomonadota bacterium. Classification (NCBI taxonomy): domain Bacteria; kingdom Pseudomonadati; phylum Pseudomonadota; species Pseudomonadota bacterium. Next base: position 14,862 of record JALZID010000075.1, read on the forward strand.
GCAGAAGCGCGACATCGGTGGGCATGTCGCGGCGCTCCGCCTCTTCGACGATATGGTGCAGATAGGGCGTCGCGCGCTCGACGATCTGATCGACGAATGGCTGCCGCAGGCCTGGCCCCCGCGGCGGCGCCGCCCGATTGGGACGCCGCACATCCGCCAGCACGAGGCCTTCGCGCACCCGCTTCCAGATGTCGCCGCGACGACGATCGCCGCCACTTTCTATATTTAGCGCGCTCGGGTCACCGGAAGTGGGTTCTTCCCCCTCGGGGGTCGCGAGGCCCGGGACGTCTCTCGGCTCCGACACCGGCCTTTGAGCGCCGTCTTGCATGCCCTGAGATCCGGGGTGCCCTTCCAGCGCCCTCCTCGCCGTCCCTCGTTCCGCAACCGGCGGAACCGTCAAACAACCGGCGATAAAGAGCGAGGTGGACGTATTTATTATCAGCCGGCAAACGCCGTGTCCCCATCGCATTGGAAGGGATGCTAGGGGGCTTGACCGGTGCTGTCAACCCTTTGACTCCCGCGCGACGGGGGTCCCCGGTAGCTACAAACTACTTCCATGTAATATAGAAACCTATTGTCGTTAATAGAGACCTTAAGCGATGTCTGCACCAAAGCAGGGCGTATAGGCCAGGCTCAAAACTTGTCCTTCCATGCCCGCAGCGCCCCGAAGACTTCGACCGGGCTTGCCAGCCGTCTGCCTGCGTGGCGTTCGGCGGCCTTCCGGACCTCGGGAACGTGACAGCGCAGGAAAGGGTTGGTCTCCGTCTCGGTCGCGAGCGCGGCCGGGACCGTCGGGGCACCCAGAGCGCGCTGGGACTCGGCAAAGGCCAGACGGGGACCCAGCGCCGTGTTACCCGGTTCGATCAAGCGCGCGAACGCCAGGTTGCGTAGCGTATATTCGTGCCCGCAGTACACGCGGGTTGCGGGATCGAGCGCGGCCAGCGTCCTGAGCGAGTCGTACATCTGTGCCGCGGTGCCCTCGAAGAGCCGACCGCAGCCCGCGGTGAACAGGGTATCGCCGCTGAGTAGCCAGCCGTGGCCGTGATAGGCGATGGCCCCGGCGGTGTGCCCGGGGACCGCCAGGGCCTGCATCTCGAGCCCGAGTGCCGCGATCTGGAACGTATCCCCGTCCCGCATAGCCACGGTCCGCTCCGGGATCGTCTCGCTTGCGGGGCCATACACCGGCACCTGGTGCCTTATGAGCAGGTCGGGGATGCCGTTCACGTGGTCCCAGTGGTGGTGGGTCACGAGGATCCCCACCAGCCTGAGGCCCCGGCGGTCGATCTCGTCCTGGACCGGCCGGGCATCGCCCGGATCGACCACCACCACGGCGCCCGCGGCGTGGATCGTCCAGATATAATTATCCCTCAAGGCCTGGATCGGGAAGATGTCCACCGGAGGGCTCCGTCGGTGTGGTCAGGTCGACTCGCGACGGGGTATTCTAGCCCGGCGGGGGACGCATGTTTACATCCCTCCAGCGGGGACTTGAAGGCACATGAACCATCTCGCAGGTCGCCGGCACGTCGACGAACTATGGCGCAACCAGGCTTTGTAGAGCCCCCGTCATGCCCGGTTCTGTCTACTGGACGGGCAGCGATCGACGCGAGGTCGGCCGCAGGCGCCGCGTTCCGGGAACCGCTATGCCGTGCCGCGTGAGGATCGCGCTGATGGAGCCCAGCGGAGGCGGATGCCCACGCCCCCGAGAGTAGCCGGCGCCGGCGTATCGATGGCACCCACCCCGGAGGACGCCGAGCGCTCGGTTCGGGCCCGCGTCGTCGAATGGTTCGGGAGCTATCTCGGGGAGGCCTTGCTCCAGGCGGAGCGTGGGGAGATCAACCAGGTCCTGCCCGATCTGTTTGGTTACCATATCGTGCAGCTCGGCGTGCGCGGACCGGACGACCTCCTGAGCTCGAGTCGTATTTCTCACCGGGTGGTAATGGACCTCGGCCTCGTTCCGGGGACCCCGCCGCAGCACCCGGTGTGCGTCCCGTGCGCGCTGCCCCTCGCCTCGAACAGCATCGATGTGATGGTGGTTCCCCATGTCCTCGAATTCGAGCCCGAGTCCTTCGCCGTATTATTGGAAGCCGAACGGGTCCTTATCGGCGAAGGGATGCTCGTCGTCCTGGGATTCCATCCCTGGAGCCTGTGGGGCCTGTGGTGTGTGCTTTTCGGCAGAACAGGGCGTATTCCCTGGTGTGGCCGCTTCATCGCCCCGGGGCGGGTGCGCGGCTGGCTGGCCGATCTGGGTTTCGAGGTCGTGCGCACGCGGGGTTTCTATTTTCGCCCGCCACTCGCGGGGGCCGGCAACGTACACCGCTTCGCGTTCCTGGACCGGTTCGGGGCGCGCTGGTGGCCCTACTTCGGCGGTGCTTACCTGATCCTGGCCAAGAAGCGGGTCGTAACACTGACCCCGATCGTGCCGAGCTGGCGACATACCTTGGTCCCGAACGGCGCACCGGAGGCCGGCGCGCACGGTTGCATGCCGTGCGGCTCGACATGACGCAGTCGGCCGTGGAGATCTATACCGACGGCGCCTGCCGGGGCAACCCGGGAGCCGGCGGGTGGGGGCTGGTGCTGCGTTACGGGGGGCGCGAAAAGACCCTGTACGGCGGGGAGCCGCACACCACCAACAACCGCATGGAGCTGATGGCGGCCATTCAGGGACTCGAGGCCCTGAGCCGTCCGTGCCGGGTACGCGTGACGACCGATTCGCAGTATGTCCAGAAAGGGCTGACCGAATGGCTGCCGCGGTGGCAGCGGCGCGGATGGCTGACCGCGGACAAGCAGCCGGTCAAGAACGTGGACCTCTGGCAGCGCCTGGCCAATGCCGCCGCGCGCCATGAGGTGCACTGGCAATGGGTGAGAGGCCACGCCGGCCACCCCGAGAACGAGCGCGCCGATGCCCTGGCGCGGCGCGCCATCGACGAGCTCGGGGGCGCCAGGCGGCCACCGGTGACATGACGCGAGCAAGGATGTCGAAGAGCGCACCGGCCCACGGGCGCTCCGCGCCGCCCGCCGCGCGATGACGTGCCCCGCGCTCGACCCGAACCCTACTCCTCGCCCATGATCCGTCTCCGCACGGCCATCGCCAAGCTCGTCCTGATCGCCCTCGTGATCACCGCGTCACCGGGCCTGGGCGGCGTGCTGTATCAAGGCTGTCCGACGGGCTGTTGCACGCCCTACGCCGGAGAGACGGGCTGCATGGGGCCGCGGCCGAGCGCCACCGTGTCTCATCGGAGTATAAACCCGGCTGGAACCTGAGCCTCCTATTCGCCGGTCGCACCTCGGGCGGTTTCGCCGACAACACCAGCCGCGATTTTCTGAGCGCCATGGTGACGGTCGATCTGCCCTTGTTCCGCGACAAGCGCCAGGACCGCACGCTCGCCGCCAGTCAGGACGAGCATGCCGCCGCGCAGTTCGCGCAAGCCCACCGACTGCGAGCTGATGCGTAGGGCGCAAGGGGAATTGGCTACCTGGCGGCAACTCGGAAAGCGCCTCGACCTCTATCGCCGCCGGGCCGCCCCGGAGGCGGAGCAGAGTGCCGAAGCGACGTTCAACGCCTATCAAAACGGCATCACGGACTTCACCACCCTGGCGCGCGCCCGCATGGCGGTGCTCGACGTAGCGCTCGGGCTGTTACGGGTGCAGATCCAGCGAACCAAGAACCAGGCCAGGTTCCTGTATCTCGCGGGAGACTGCCCATGAGGCCCCTCATCTCCGTGCTCTTGCTGATCGTCGGGATCGTGATTGGAATGGGGATCGAGCCCCTCGGCCGGCAGGAGCCGACGCCGGCGCCGAGCGAGACGCCGCGCACGGGCGCGGAAACGGAGGTCGGCGGACGCGAGGATCGCTGACACCAATATACGGTGGTTTCAGGGCTGCTCCGGCAAGGCGCACCGAGAACGCTGATCGACGCACCGCGACTATCTCACCACCTCGATGATCTCGATTTCCTTCTTGAGCATCTCGTTGACCAGATCAGAGAGCTCAACGCCCTTTGCGTCGGCCTATCGGCGAGGTAGGTTTGCACCTCCTCCTCGAGGTACACCGGCAGCTGAGACCGCGCCCGGCTTGTAAAATTTACCACGCTCGCCCTTGGAAAAGTCGTACTGACGTTTCATCATCGCACCTTCGGCCGCTAGCGCGGCTGCTGTTGGTAATTTCGCATTTCCTCTTTCGTCGCCCTGCGGGCCGAGACGATACGCACGGCGATCTCCGTGGGGGTGGGGTGTTTCCACGTATGGATCACCACCAGATATTGTCCGTTGTCCGCTGCAGCAGCGTCGCCCAGCGCTCTTCCGCTTCGCTGTGCTCGTCATCGTATACCGTCAACGCCAGTGGGTCGCGGAAAACACCCGCCTGCCCGCCGACCTCGTCGAAGAGGCGTGGGGGCGGCCGGGCTGATGACGGAGCAAACCATAGAAGCGCTCTTGCGGGAAGCTGTCCGGCGGCAGGCCGCCGAACGCCTCGGTGCGGCCATGGCGCGCCTTGATGCGCTCAACCTGCCCCTCATGAGTGGAGCGGAAGCGCAGGCCGAAATCGACGCCGCTCGCCGTGCGCGACGGGATAACGGAGCGGTAAGAACAGTGGCGCGGGGAAAAAAAGACGGAAAACGTCAGATTGACAACTACGTCCACAAGGGCCGAGGGCGGCTGAACAACCCGCCTGTGGGTCTGGTCACGCCCGACACGGACAAGGACGCGGGCAAGAAAACCTACGCCTACGACCCCCACCTTGACCCGCAACTGGTCTGGGCGGGGAAGGCCGAGCATACCTCTTTCGAGGTCCCGACGGTCTCCCTGCACGTTCACGAGCGCATCGATCCTCTTAGCATCGTTGAGGCCGTCAAGCGGCGTAACGGCAGCGACCCCCAGCTTTCCCTGTTCGCCACGCCAGAGGAAAACCGGCCGATCCGTCACGCCATCGAGTTTTACAAGCACGCCCAGAACTGGACCAACCGCCTGATCGCGGGCGACAGCGTTCTGGTCATGAACATCCTTCTGGAGAAAGAGGGCATGGCCGGGAAGGTCCAGATGGTCTATATCGATCCGCCCTATGGCATTCGGTACGGTTCTAATTTCCAGCCCTTCGTGAACAAGCGGGACGTGAAGGATGGCAAGGATGAAGATCTGAATCAGGAACCGGAAATGCTCAAAGCGTTCCGGGATACGTGGGAGCTTCGGATTCACTCCTATCTGACGTACTTGCGCGACCGGCTGCTCCTCTGCCGTGACCTGCTCGCGCCCAGTGGCAGCATCTTCGTGCAGATCTCGGATGAGAACCTGCACCATGTGCGGGAGGTGATGGATGAGGTGTTTGGGGCGGAGAATTTTGTTTGCGTTACAACTTTTCGCAAAACTAACCGCGCGCTCGGTTCGAAACTAATCGGCAACGTCGCCGATTACGTACTCTGGTATGCGCGAGACAAGGAACGGATGACGTTTCGCAGACTCTTTCTCAGCAAGACTGACGATTTGGAGGGTTCGAGTTTCGCGTGGGTTGAGGAGCCGGACGGAACTCGACGGCGCTCAACGGAGGACGATATCGAAAATTTCAAGAAGGGTCTTCTGAAAGCCAGCTTCTTTACACCAGTTCCTCTTGCATCGAGCGGTTACACACCCACCTGCATTTACGATTTTGAGTATAACGGGGTGACCTTCAAGACCACGACAGGCAAGAGCTGGGTTACAACCCGCGAAGGAATGCAAAGGCTTCTTGAGGCGAGACGGTTGTTCGTTATGGGACGGACGCCGTTTTGGGTTCAATATCTCGACGAGCTCTCGATAAGCTCGCTCGAAAACATCTGGGATGACACACGTGGAGAGTTGTCCAAGTCTTACGTCGTGCAAACATCTGGTAAGGTTATCCAACGCTGCATGTTGATGACCAGCGACCCCGGGGATCTGGTGCTCGACCCCACTTGCGGCAGCGGCACGACCGCCTACGTCGCAGAGCAATGGGGCCGGCGCTGGATCACCTGCGACACCTCCCGCGTTTCGCTCGCTCTTGCCAAGCAACGGCTCATGGCAGCGGTGTTCGATTATTACGAGCTTGCCCACCCCAAGGAAGGCATTGCGAGCGGGTTCACATACAAGACCGTTCCGCATATCACACTGAAGTCCATCGCCAACAACCCCGAAATCCGCGAGGGCATGACCCGCGAGCAGATTGACACGGCAATCCGCAAGTACGCCGATCCGGAGACGCTCTACGATCAGCCCCTGACCGACAAGAAAAAGACCCGCGTAACGGGCCCCTTCACCGTGGAAGCCGTGCCCGCCCCGGTGGTGAAGCCTCTGGATGAGGTCAGGGAAGCGCCGGGTGACTATGAAGCGGACGCAGCGATAGCGCGGGCAGACGAGACCCGCCGCCAGGGTGACTGGCGCGACGAACTGCTGCGGACCGGCATACGCGGCAAGGGCGGGCAGCGTCGAATTCTCCCGCGTCGAGGCGCTGGCGGGCACACGCTGGCTTTATGCCGACGCCGAGACGAAGGAGGACAAGCCGCAGCGCGTGGTGCTCTCGTTCGGCCCCGAGCACGCGCCGCTCGAACAACGGCGGGTGGCCCTTGCCATCGAGGAAGCGCAGCAGCTTGTCCCGAAGCCCAGGATGATCGTCTTTGCCGCCTTCCAGTTCGACCCCGAGGCCGCCAAGGACATTGACGAAACCAACTGGCCGGGCGTGACGTTGCTGAAAGCGCAGATGAACGCCGACCTTCTGACCGAAGACCTCAAGAAGAAACGCGCCAGCAATGAAAGTTTCTGGCTGATCGGCCAGCCCGACGTGTCACTGGAGGAGATCCGCAAGGGCGAAGACGCCGGGAAGTATCGGGTTACGGTGAACGGCTTTGATTACTACAACACCCGGACCGGGGAGATTGAATCGCGCGGCGCGGGCAAGATCGCCATGTGGCTGCTCGACCCCGACTATGACGGGCGCAGCCTGTTGCCGCGGCAGGTCTTTTTCCCAATGACGGGGAAGGGGGACGGTTGGGCGAAGCTGGCCAGAAACCTCAAGGCCGAGATTGACGAGGTCCTGATCGAGGCTATCGCGGGACGGTGTCCCTGCCGTTTTCCGCCGGTGATCACCGTCGGGCGGCGGTGAGATCATTGACGACCGGGGATCGAAAGCCTGAAGGTCATCAAGGTGGGGTGATGGAACGGATCTCGATAGACCGCCTAATCATCAATTCTCCCTACGAGGAGCCGCAGCGCTACTGTAGTGTAACAATTATCTTTACAATAAGAACTGGTTATGGTACAAGTCCGTTTCATGTGGAAACCAGCCGACGTTTTGCCGATGACTGCAGAACAGAAAAGGACGTTGGAGGCGTGGATTCGGGCCGGGACGACCCCCCAGAGGATCGTACTGCGG
>JALZID010000076.1 GCA_030860485.1 Pseudomonadota bacterium
CGGGAGGGATCAAGAAACTCGTCGTCTAACCCAAAAAACACACTTGTAGTGCCATACGCACTTTTTTGTATCCCTAATCCATTGTACTTCATCATCATTTTTTTGCGAGTGTTAAACCTGGGTTAGCGTCCTCCTCTGAATTGAAAGAGGATCGAAAGGAATTTGAAATTTTTATCAATCGCAAGAACAAGGATTGGGTTGAGCAAGGCGTCTTTCTAGAGCTCATCGTGTGGGACGACTTTCTCGACGCCGTTTCGAAGACCCGGCTGCAAGACGAGTACAACAAGGCCATTCGAGAATGCGATATCTTCGTGATGCTGTTCTGTACCAAGGTGGGTCAATACACCGAAGAAGAGTTCGAGACCGCGTTCGGGCAGTTCAAGGCCACCAACAAGCCATTCATCTTCACCTATTTCAAGGATGCGGAGATCAGGACCGGCAGCGCTAACCAGAAGGATTTGATGAGCCTGTGGGCGTTCCAGAAAAAGCTGGATACCCTTGGGCATTTCAAGACCGTTTACAAGAACATCGAAGGACTGAAATTCCATTTCAATCAGCAGTTGGACAAGTTGGCCAAGAACGGATTCATCGAACTAAAGTGGGACAAAGGCGAAGCTGCCGCACCTGCCGGCGTCACCTACCAGGCCAACCTCACCGGCAGCGGCGCGATCGGGCAAGGACCGGGCGCAACCGCGGTCGGCGCCCGCGGCGTGTATGTCGGCGGTAAGAACGCTGGCAACATCAACACCGGCACGCAGACGAGGATCGACACCGGCGGCGGCGCCTACGTCAGCGGCAGCGTGGATACGGGCGGCGGTGACTTCGTCGGCCGTGACAGGGTCACCCGGGGCGTTTCGCCACGGGACTTGGAGCGTCTGTTCGCGTCCTTGCTGGCGGCTGTCACGAAACAGGCGCCGCCAGACAAGCAAACCGCAACGGTGCAGCAAGTCGAGGAGCTCAAGGCCGAGGTCGCCAAGGGCAAGCAGGCCGACGACAGCAAGGTGGGCAGGATCGTGGACGGTCTCGTCGCGATGGTGCCGGGGGCGCTCGGCGCGGTGGTGAGCATGTTCGCCACGCCGATCCTCGGCGGCATCGCCGGGCCGGTGACGAAGTCCGTGCTGGATAAACTGAAAGAAAGCTGAGGCGCGCGCCATGGGATCCGAGCCCTCCGGCCCAACCGACATCGACGCCCTGCAACGCCAGCTGGCCGAGTTGCAGGCCAAGCTGGCCGCGGCCCAAGAGGCGCAGGCCGCCGGCGAGCGCGGCGCCAGCACCGGCACGCAAACCATCGCGACCGAGGGCGGAGCCGTCGTTCAAGGCGCGGTCCAGGTCCGCAACGGCCACTTCATCGGCCGTGATTTCGTCCAGATCGTCACCCATGTCACCCACGCGGGCGAAGACCCCGAGGGGGCGAAATCGGTCATCGCGCTGTATCTGCACGCGCTCGCCGCCGACCTGGCCGGCCTGAAGTTGGGCGAGATCGACGCGTCCGCCGACCAGACGCGCCAGACGCCGCTCCAGCTCGCCGACATCTATGTGCCGCTCCACACTACCCTGCGCATCCCGAAGGGTGCGACATTAGCGCATTGGCTGTCGCGCGAACCGGACCGCCAGCGGGACGACATGCACGCAGAGCGCGAGACGCGGTCGGTTTCCGCCCCGCGCTCGAGGGCATCGCAGTCGCACGCCTCGTGCATGAGGGCCGATGGCGCATTGCATTGCCCAGCGAACTGGAGTGGGAGAAGGCGGCTCGGGGGGGTCTGACCGATGCGGTCTACGCCTGGGGTGATACGCCCGACCCGGATCGCGCGAACTATGACGACTCGGGCGTCGGCGATACCTCGGTGGTCGGGTGCTTCCCCGCTAACGACTTCGGCCTTCATGACATCATTGGCAACGTGTGGGAATGGACGCGCAGCCTGTGGGGCAAAGACCTGTGGGATCCCGACTTCGTGTATCCCTACGAACCAGACGATCCGAACCGCGAAGACCTCGAGGCGGGGAACGACGTATCGCGGGCCGTGCGCGGCGGCGCGTGGCGCGACGTTCGCGACTACGCCCGCTGCGCCTGCCGCGAGGGGGGTCGCCCCGATGGCCGGAGCGGCATCGTCGGTTTTCGGGTGGTATTGCGGTCTGCCCCTGTTCGCTAGCTCTGAGCTCTGAGAACTCTGCGCTCTGAGACTCTGCCTACTCCGCCTCTGAAGGGGGTGCGGGGGAGACTTCCCCCGCTTATTCGGCGCCCCAAAAAAAAGAAAGTGATTCTTTTTGCGCTATGATCCGTTGGCTGATATCGCGAAGAAGGTTTGCCCATTACCGCTGCTCATGAGCACCACAGCATCCCCACCGCCGAAAAAGCCGCGTCGTACCAAGAATGCCAAACTCAAGGGGGCTGGCGCCATCGCGCAGCACGCGTAGGATGCGGTGAACGAAGGGAACCGCATCGCTCGCGTTACTCCCCTGCCGCAAGACTCGAGACGTTCTTTCCACCCCAATCCTCCGGATAGATTCCTCGCCGCCTGGACGCATGGAAATTGGAATGAGGCCAATGGGCCATCCGTCGCACCCATCCGTGGTTTACCGGTTCCAATGGACATAATCCACGTGACGGTTGAAGTCCGCTTGGCTACGGTTGAGATGTTCCCAAAAACGGCGCTGCCATAGACCTTGTTCACCCAGCCTGGCGTAGCTTTGCGAAATGCGCTTGCCTTTTTCGATAGCACGGGAGAAGTGTCCCTTGATCAGACTCCAGCGGGTAGAAAAATCCGTATGGACGGGCGCCAGCGTCCAGACGCAATGTAAATGATCCGGCAGGTACAATCACTTCCAGGTGGAAGGGGTGTCGCGCCCTGAACGCTACGAAATGCTGTTCGCAACAGGTCAATTCGCTCGACCAATACCCGATTCCCGCGTCGCTCGGCCAAATTCACCGTGAAAAACCACGTGGCTCCCGGAAGCCAGGCACGACGGTATTCGGTCATCGATCACCTCCTCTCGCCCAGACCTTTTCGCGAACGATGTGGTTCCCTTCGTTCACCGCATCCTACGCGGGCTGGTCGCCAAAGAGTTCTCCCTGTCGCTGGACCGAGGACCGGAGTTCGGGCCAGCGCTCGACGAACGCCGCCGCGGAGATGCGCCCGAGCTCGCTCGGCTCGATCTTGTTCAGACCTCCGCCGTACACACGACCCTCACCACGCAGCTCGTGGCCGGTGACGTGGCCCAGGAGCTCGCGTACGTGGGCGGCGCGGTCGGGGTGTTTGTGGAGCATGGCCGCGAGGCCGTTCAGGGGGTAGAGCATGAGATATAGATTCGTCCCGATGGCGTTCGATCGGTTGAGGATGAAGCGGAACGGCTGCTTGTCGTCAGTGCCGCGGCCCATGTATGTGCAGAGGAAGGGGGAGCGGGGACGTTGCTCCTGCTTGTACCACGGGCTGCGTTTGCCGACGAGGTAGCCGTCCATGATGCCCTGCGCCGCGGCGGTTTGCAGGTACTCCCAGAGGGCCGGGTGCCGTTGTTCGACAACATGCTCCGGGAGGTCGCAGTCGATGACGCAAAGTTGGCGGTCCATGCGCCCAGCCCGCGGCACCTTAAGACCACCGTTGTCGAAGGCGACGACGACGGCTACCCGTCGGGCGGAGATACTTCTCCGGAAGCTCACGACGCTTGGCATCGGCGCGGTCGAGCATGAAGAACTTGTTGCTCCCCGTGGCGATGCCGCGCTGGATGCGGAGGAAGTCAGAGAGTGTCGGGCCGTTGCCGTCGCTGACGGTGTGCCGGTCGTTCCTGGCGTGGCTCGGATACACGGTCCACTTG
>JALZID010000077.1 GCA_030860485.1 Pseudomonadota bacterium
CTCTAGCCGTGCAGTCACAAATGCAATTCCCAGGTTGAGCCCGGGGATTTCACATCTGTCTTGCACAACCGCCTGCGCACGCTTTACGCCCAGTAATTCCGATTAACGCTTGCACCCTACGTATTACCGCGGCTGCTGGCACGTAGTTAGCCGGTGCTTATTCTGCGGGTACCGTCAGTAGTCCAGGGTATTAGCCCGGACCGTTTCGTTCCCACTAAAAGTGCTTTACAACCCGAAGGCCTTCTTCACACACGCGGCATGGCTGGATCAGGGTTGCCCCCATTGTCCAAAATTCCCCACTGCTGCCTCCCGTAGGAGTCTGGGCCGTGTCTCAGTCCCAGTGTGGCTGGTCGTCCTCTCAGACCAGCTACCGATCGTCGCCTTGGTAGGCCGTTACCCTACCAACTAGCTAATCGGACTTAGGCTCATCATGATAGCGCGAGGCCCGAAGGTCCCCCGCTTTCCCCCCCTGTCGCAAAGACAGGGAGACGTATGCGGTATTAGCCCGAGTTTCCCCGGGTTATCCCCCACAACCAGGCAGATTCCTAAGCATTACTCACCCGTCCGCCACTCGTCAGCACCCCGAAGGGCCTGTTACCGTTCGACTTGCATGTGTTAAGCATGCCGCCAGCGTTCAATCTGAGCCAGGATCAAACTCTTTGGTTTAAGGTTGCCGTCGCTGTGCGCGACAATCTCTGCTTCCCCGCCACCTCGAGCATCAAGGCACGCGGGGATGACTTACCAGAAAGATCCCCTGACACAGGCACCCACACAAATTGCTTGGATATCAGTATGTTAAAGAGCAGAAGGGGCCGATCTAGCGACGCCGCCTCCCCAGTGAGGAGCGGCATTATACATCGCCGAAGCCGCGCGTCAACCAGTCGCGCCGTGCGCCACCCGGACCAGCCGCCGCCGACCGGGACCGGCGGCCAGCCGGCGGGGCGGCCGGCTTTCCGCACGCCGCCGTCCCTACTGATAAGTCTGTGTCGAGCGCCTCTCCGCCGGACCGCGGCCACCCCGCGCCCCTAGCTAGGCCAGTCGGGTCGAGACCCGACTCACGGGCCGTCAGACGATCGATACCTTGGCGATCCGCCGCCGGCCGACTTGCAGTATATGGGTCGTGCCGGGCCAGAGCCGCAGGGCCGGGTCCGAGAGGCGCTCCTGGTCGATCCGGACGGCCCCCTGGGCTATGAGGCGCAAAGCCTCCGAGGTACTGGCGGTGAGCCCGGCCTGCTTGAGCAGATTGGCGATGGCGATGCCTTCCGCTGCGCCCGCCACGGTCCGCTCCGGTACCTGGTCCGGCAGCGCCCGATCACGAAAACGCGTCACGAAGTCGCGGTGGGCATCGTGGGCCGCTGTTGCGCCGTGAAACCGCATGACGATCTCCTCGGCCAAGCGCACCTTGACATCCCGGGGGTTCGCGCCCGCCTCCACTTCCCTCTTCCAGCCATCGATGTCTCCGGCCGGACGCAGGCTCAGCAGGTCCAGGTAGCGCCACATGAGCGGATCGGACAGCGACATGAGCTTGCCGAACATCTCCCCCGGAGGGTCCGAGATCCCAATCACGTTGCCGAGGGACTTGGACATCTTCTGCACGCCGTCCGTGCCTTCCAAGATGGGCATCATCATGATGATCTGGGGTTCCAGCCCGTATGCGGTCTGTATTTGCCTCCCCACGAGCAGGTTGAATCGCTGATCCGTCCCACCCAACTCGAGGTCCGCCCGCAACGCGACCGAATCATAGCCCTGCACCAGGGGATACAGGAACTCATGGATCGCGATCGGGTGGCCCGCGGAATTGCGTTGCCGGAAATCATCGCGCTCCAGCATGCGCGCCACCGTATAGTGCGAGGCGATCCGGACCAGATCGGCGGCGCTCATCTTGTCCATCCAAGCGGAGTTGAATGCTACCTCCGTGCGATCCGGATCCAGGATCTTATATATCTGATCAGTGTAAGTGCGCGCGTTCCGCGCCACATCCGCGCGATCGAGGGCCCGGCGGGTCGTGTGTTTCCCGCTCGGGTCCCCGATCATGCCTGTAAAATCACCGATCAAGAAGATGACCTGGTGGCCGAGGTCCTGAAACTGCCGGAGCTTGGTCAGCACCACGGTATGGCCCAGATGTAGATCCGGTGCGGTGGGATCGAAGCCGGCCTTGACCCGCAACGGCCGCCCGGCGCGCAGCCTGGCGCCGAGGTCTTCCTCCGGCAGGATCTCGACGGCGCCACGCTGGATCTCTTGGAGCGCGGCTTCGATGGGCACTACGCTGGTCACGGCGGCGACTAGCTTAGCACACACGGACGGGTCATCGCAGGCGGTGCCTTACGCATTGACCGGCGCGGACTTAGCGGTTATCTTTAATAAAGTACCTTACAGAAAAAAACCGTGCCTGACAGACGGGTTATTCTCAACTATGCGCCCCGGCTGCAGTGGCAAGGGAGATCGGGACCCTCCTCCAGGGTCGGCACTGCACACCGGTTGGATTGGGGGCTATCGGACCAACGGGAAAGGCAGCCGCATCGCTGGCTGTTCCTCTCGTCGCTGGCGCTCGTCATCCTGTTGCTCGCGGGCATGGGGTCCCACGAGGTATCGAACCTTGATCGGCTGCTGAGCGCCGCGCCCCAAGGCCCCGATCTCCGCGTCGCGCACCGAAAGGCACCGATCCCGCTCAAGTGGCCTGTAGCGCTCGATGGCACCGAGCGTCTCCGCAGCCACCCTATGCAGGTGGCGGCTCGCATCTCACCTCGGCGATCCCAACGCCAAAGCGTGTGGCAGGAAATCAAAGTACGCCGCGGCGACAGCCTGGCGCTCATCTTCGATCGTCTGGGACTCGGGAAGGGTCAGCTCGATCAGGTCTTGTCCCCGGGCCGGGAGACGGCGGGCCTCAAACGCCTCCGACCGGGTCAAACCCTGCGCATCCTGATCCGCGACGGCGAGCTCGCCGAAATGCGCTGCGAGCAGGACGCGACGAGGACCTTACACGTCTCCCGGGGCGCACACGGCCGATTCAGGGTCGATACGATCATTCGGAAACCGCAGGTCCGGGTAGCGACGACCACGGCCTCCATCGGGAGCTCGCTGTTCCAGGCCGGTCAGTCGGCCGGCTTGTCCGACCCTCTCATCATGCGTTTGATGCAGATCTTTCGCTGGGACATCGATTTCGCTCTGGACATCCGCAAAGGTGATCGCTTCGCCGTGATCTACGAGGAGTTGTGGAGAGACGGCAAGACCATCAAGCAGGGGGAGATCCTGGCGGCAGAGTTCAAGAGCCGCGGCAAGTCCTACCGAGCCGTTCGCTTCGTCGACGCGCAGGGCCGCGCCGAGTACTATAGTCAATGGGGCGACGCGCTGGACAAGGCCTTTATCCGCACGCCGGTGCAATTCAGCCGCATCAGCTCGCATTTCAGCCTGCGCCGCCGACACCCGATCCTCCACACCCTGCGCGCCCATAAAGGGGTGGACTATGCTGCACCCCATGGCACTCCGGTCAAGGCCACAGGCAACGGCAAGGTCCAGTTCGCCGGTACGCAGAACGGCTACGGCAAGACCATCATCCTGCAGCATGGGGACCGCTACGGCACGCTCTACGCCCATCTATGTCGGTTCGCCCCCCGGATCACGGCCGGTCAATCCGTCCGCCAGGGTCAGATCATCGGCTATGTCGGCAGCACCGGGTTCGCCACCGGGCCCCATCTGCACTACGAGTTCCGCATAGACGGGGTCCACCGCGATCCGCTGACCGTGGGTCTTCCGCGCGCCTTGCCCTTGAGCCAGATCGATCAGCGCAGATTCCGTATCAAAGCCCGGTTCTTGCTCGCCCAGCTCGACTCCCTGGCTTCGACCCCAGACGATCCCTCGGATCGCCGCGCGTCCCGCCGCAAAGGGATCACCACCCTGGCGAGGCACAGTCCGTGATCCCGACCCCCATTAGTTAGGCACACCCCGTTCGTGTTCGCGGACCGGTGCCTATGCGTGACACCGCGCACGCCCCGACCGGGCAGATAGCCGAACGGAGAGCGGCCACGCGGCCGAGGCGCTTCGCCGCAAAGCGCCTGGGTCGACCGCTATCTTCCGGACCGGCCGGGCCGTGATGTTCTTCATCGGGCTCATGTCGGGCACCAGCATGGACGCCGTCGATGCGGTGGTAGCCGATATCGACGGCACCCGGGTGCGCGTGATCGCCCATCACTCCGAGCCGATGCCGGCGGACCTGCGGGCCGAGCTGTTACCGCTCAGTCAAGGCGCCACCGCCCTGTCTCTGGAGGGCCTGGGCCGCATGCACATCCGTGTCGGCCGCATATTCGCGAACGCGGCGCTGGCCTCGATGGCCAAGGCCTCGGTGCCTTCATCCCGCATCGTCGCGATCGGCAGCCATGGGCAGACGGTCTGGCATAGTCCCCAGGGCCCGAACCCTTTCTCCCTCCAGATCGGCGACCCCGATATCATCGCCGAGGTTACCGGCATCACGACGGTCGCGAACTTCCGAGGGGCGGACATCGCCGCCGGCGGCCACGGCGCGCCCCTGACCCCGGCCTTTCATCAAGCCCAGTTCCGACAGGATGGCGTCGACCGCGTGGTGTTGAATCTCGGCGGGATCGCCAACATCACGGTGCTGCCCGGGGAACCCGATGCCCCCGTACGCGGTTTCGACACCGGGCCCGGGAATGCGTTGATGGACGAATGGGCCCTCCTGCACCTCGGGACCCCGATGGACCGGGACGGGCTTTGGGCAGCGGCCGGTACCCCCGTACCGACGCTGCTGACGGCGCTCAAAGCCGACCCGTATTTCGCCCTGGGGCCCCCGAAGAGCACCGGGCGGGATCACTTCAATGGCGCGTGGCTCGCGGCGATGCTCGCGCGCGCTGTGCCGATCGATCGTCACGAGGATGTCCAGGCGACGCTTCTGCGCCTCACGGCGGACACCGTCGCCGAGGGGATCCGCCGCCATGCACCCACCACCCGCGAGGTCTTGATCTGCGGCGGTGGGGCCTACAACCGGATGCTCGTGCGTGCGCTCGAAGGGTCCTTGGCCGGCCTGCGCGTGCAGACGACCGATCAGCATGGCCTGGACGCCCGGTGTGTCGAGGCCACGGCCTTCGCCTGGCTGGCCCACTGCCGCCTGGAAGGCCGGCCGGCCAACCTGCCCTCGGTCACGGGTGCGAGGCGGCGCGTCGTGCTCGGTGCGGTCCATGGCCCGGGACGCATGCTACGCTATTGATCCCCGAATTGATCTCCCAATTGATCTCCTATTGCCCGCATCCCGGCAGTGTCCCCGTCATGCCTCTGACGACTGCACCCGACGACCGGCGCTGGCGTCCGGCTCCCCTGATCAAGGCGTCCGTCCTATTGCACGCCGGCGCGCTGGCGGCGACGGCCCTCGGCCCGGAGATCTGGCCTTGGACCGCGGGCGCCGTCGTCACCGACCAAGCGATGTTGACCCTGGCCGGGCTGTGGCCACGCTGTGGTCTATTGGGACCGAACCTGAAGCGCTTGCCGCCCGCAGCCGCGACGCGAAACGAGATCGCCATCACCATCGATGACGGCCCGGCGCCGGCGGTCACACCCACCGTCCTCGACCTCCTCGACCGGTATGGTGCGAAAGCCACCTTCTTCTGCATCGGCGAGCGGGCGACGCACCACCCCGATCTGTGCAGAGAGATCGTCGCGCGCGGACACGCCGTGGAAAACCATAGCCTGCGTCACCGCCGCGACTTCGCACTGCTCGGACTCCGCGGCTTTTCGCGCGAGATCGAGGCCGCCCAGGAAACTTTGGCCGCGATCACGGGGATCCGCCCCCGGTTCTTCCGTGCCCCCGCGGGCCTGCGCAACCCCTTGCTCGATCCGGTCTTGAGTCGACTCGACCTGCGCCTGGTGAGCTGGACCCGCCGCGGCTTCGACACTCGCAACGGCGATCCCGGATCGGTGTCCGCCAGGCTGTTGCAGGGGCTGAACGGGGGCGACATCCTGCTGCTCCATGACGGCAATGCGGCCCGCACCACCGGCGGCGATGCGGTCATCCTCATCGTGTTGCCACGCTTGCTGGACGCCATCGGCACCGCCGGGCTGCGTGCGGTCACCCTGCGTTCGGCCATCCTTCCTTCGGCCGACCTTGGTTCCGAGATCGCATGAGCACCACGGGCAAGCGCCGCGTGCCCCGACGTGTCGTCGTCCCCTACCGGGAGTTCCGCCCGGCAGAAAGCACAGCCATCGCCACCGGCACGAACCGCTGACACATCTGCATCCGCATGCTCCGGATGCGCACCACAGGCACCGCCACTGATGGGTTGGGCTTTGCTGAAAACCGCGCTCCTCTTCATCGCCACCGCGCTCGCGGAGATCCTCGGCTGCTTTCTCCCCTACCTGTGGCTGCGCAGGAATGGCCCAATCTGGCTCTTGCTGCCCGCCGCGGCGAGCCTTGCGCTTTTCGTCTGGCTCTTGACACTGCACCCGGCCGCGAGTGGCCGGGCCTACGCGGCGTTACGGCGGCGTGTACGTCGCCACCGCCCTCATCTGGCTGCGCCTGGTCGATGGCGTGCGACTGTCGGCGTTCGACGTCATCGGTGCGGGCGTCGCGCTCGTCGGGATGGCGATCATCGTCCTCGGGTGGCGCGGCGATGCCTAGCTACCGCCAGCAGAAGTTTCTAGCCTGCTTGAATGAAATGGAGAATTACAGCGTTGATGCGTGCCGGAAGCCCACCCTCGCGGACATCGCAGCCAATGGGGTAGCCGGGGGCGTTTGGCCCCCGGCCCCCACACCACCTAGCATGCGGGTCTGCACTAGGCGGTTCACAAAAGTGGAGCACACGATGACATCAGGTATAGCCGTGGGCACGCATCCAA
>JALZID010000078.1 GCA_030860485.1 Pseudomonadota bacterium
CTCCCCTATCCGCGCTGCCTTCGAGAGGCTTCAAACCCTCATCGACCAGGCCTGCCAGGAGGCACAACTCGCCATCAGATAAACTTGACTCATTTGCATCGTATTTCATTATGCAAGTACTCTAGAGTTATAGAACGTTGCCTCTTGATGAGCACCGACCCCGGCGATCTCGTGCTGGACCCCACCTGCGGTTCCGGAACCACAGCCCATGTCGCCGAGCAATGGGGCCGACGGTGGATCACCTGCGATACCTCCCGCGTCGCTCTCGCCCTTGCCAAGCAGCGGCTGATGACAGCGGTGTTCGATTATTACGAACTGGCCCACCCGAAGGAAGGCATTGCCAGCGGGTTCACATACAAGACCGTTCCTCATGTGACGCTTGGTTCTATCGCCAACAACCCGGAAATCCGCGAGGGCATGACCCGCGAGCAGATTGACACGGCGATCCGCAAGTACGCCGATCAGGAGACGCTCTACGATCAGCCCCTGACCGACAAGAAAAAGACGCGCGTGATCGGCCCCTTCACCGTCGAGGCCGTCCCAGCCCCGGCGGTCAAGCCTCTGGAGGATGTCAGGGAAGCGCCGGGTGACTATGAAGCAGACGCAGCGATAGCGCGGACAGGCGAGACCCGGCGGCAGGGTGACTGGCGCGACGAACTGCTGCGGACCGGCATACGCGGTAAGGGCGGACAGCGGATCGAATTCTCCCGCGTCGAGGCGCTGGCGGGCACACGCTGGCTTCATGCCGACGCCGGAGGACAAGCCGCAGCGCGTGGTGGTGTCCTTCGGCCCCGAGCATGCGCCGCTCGAACAGCGGCAGGTGGCCCTTGCCATCGAGGAGGCGCAGCAGCTTGTCCCGAAGCCGAAGATGATCGTCTTTGCCGCCTTCCAGTTCGATCCGGAGGCCGCCAAGGACATCGACGAAACCAACTGGCCGGGCGTGACGTTGCTGAAAGCGCAGATGAACGCCGACCTTCTGACCGAAGACCTCAAGAAGAAACGCGCCAGCAACGAGAGCTTCTGGCTGATCGGGCAGCCCGATGTTTCACTGGAGGAGATCCGCAAGGGCGAAGACGCCGGGAAATATCGCGTTACGGTGAACGGCTTTGATTACTACAACACCCGGACCGGTGAGATCGACTCCGGCGGCGCGGGCAAGATCGCCATGTGGATGATCGACCCCGACTATGACGGGCGCAGCCTGTTGCCGCGTCAGGTCTTTTTCCCCATGGCGGGGGATAAAGACGGCTGGACTAAACTCGCCAAAAGTTTGAAGGCAGAGATCGACGAGGGGTTGATCGAGGCCTATCGCGGGACGGTGTCCCTGCCGTTTTGCGCCGGTGATCACCGTCGGGCGGCGGTAAAGATCATTGACGACCGTGGGATCGAAAGCCTGAAGGTTATCAAGGTGGGGTGATGGAACGCGCATCCATAGACCGCCTGATCATCAACTCTCCTTACGAGGAGCCGCAGCGCTACTGGCGCTATAACCGCGAGAACCGGACCTTTACCCTGGTCGAGGGCGAGCGCAGGCCCGCCGGTTACGTGGTGGCCTCGGAAAGCTCCTGGTGCTTCGATGATCCGGGCGTGTTCGTCGAGATCCCCCTGGTCAAGCAGATCCGTCCGCGTGTCGAAGCGTGGCGGAAGGCTGGTTATCCCGGCGTGACAGGCATTACCAAGCGCCTTCTGGAGCATTGGACGAATCCCGAAGAGTATGAGAGACGGCGGTTTTTCTTATGTCAGCTCGAAGCGGCGGCAACCCTGATCTGGCTCACCGAAGCCCCGGCCGCCGAGAAGGTGGGCATTGACGTTCCTTCGGACGGGGGCACGTTCACTCGCCTGTGCGCGAAGATGGCGACGGGAACGGGCAAGACCGTGGTGATGGCGATAGTCATTGCCTGGAACATCCTTAACAAAGCGACCTATCCGCAGGACACGCGCTTTTCCAAGAACGTGCTGGTGGTGGCCCCCGGCCTGACCGTCAAGAGCCGTCTGGCCGTTCTGGAGCCATCACACCCCGCAAGCTACTACGAGGCCTTCAGCATCGTTCCCGGTGCGTTGCGCGACCGGCTGCGCGAGGGCCGGGTGATCATCCGTAACTGGCACGCGCTCAACTGGGAGAGCGAAGAGAAGATCGGCAAGCGGCGCAGCGTGGACAAGCGCGGGGCCAAGAGCGACGAAGCCTATGTCCGCGACGTGCTGGGGGACATGGCGGGTGCCCGCAACATCCTGGTCGACAACGACGAGGCTCACCACGCCTGGCGGGTGCCGGCGGAATCCAAGGTCAAGGGCGTCTCCAAGGATGAGATCGAGGAAGCCACCAAGTGGATCGGTGGCCTTGACCGTATCAACCGGGCGCGCGGCGTGTTGATGGCTTACGATTTTTCGGCGACACCCTTTACGCCATCGGGCAAGAAAAGCTCCGAGGAAGCCCTGTTTGGCTGGATCGTCAGCGACTTCGGGCTGAACGACGCGATTGAATCCGGTCTGGTGAAAACCCCGCGGGTCGTGGTGCGGGACGACGCGGTTCCCGACGCGAAAACCTACAAATCCCGCCTCTATCACATCTACAACGATCTAGAGGTGAAGGACGATCTCAACCGTCCGGCGGAGCCGGAAGCGCCGCTGCCTGACCTGGTGCTGAACGGCTATTACCTGCTGGGGTTCGACTGGAAGGAAACCGCCCGGGCATGGGAGGAGCAGGGTTTCAGGACGCCGCCGGTGATGATCACCGTCGCCAACCGCACGGAGACCGCCGCCCGCATCAAGCATGCCTTTGACCGCAAAAAGATCCTGATCCAGGAGCTGTGCGATCCCGTGCGAACCTTGCACATCGACTCGCGGGTGCTCGATGAAGCCGAGGCCTCCGAGGAGCCGCTGGCGCAGGTTGGAAGCGAGGAGGAGGGGGAAGAGGAGAGCAACGGAACAGAGCGCAAGCTGACCAAGAAGCAGCAGGCCGAGCTACTGCGCCAGCAGGTAGATACCGTCGGGCAGGCGGACAAACCCGGCGAGCAGATTCAAAACGTCATATCCGTGGGGATGCTTTCGGAAGGCTGGGATGCCAAGACCGTCACCCATATCATGGGCCTGCGTGCCTTCACCAGCCAGCTTCTGTGCGAACAGGTCGTAGGAAGGGGATTGCGGCGCACCGCCTACGAGATCAACCCCGAGACGGGTCTCTTCGATGCCGAGTACGTCAACATCTTCGGCGTGCCGTTTACCTTCCTGCCGCATGAAGGCGGGGATGGTCCGCCGCCGCCACCTCCGCCGCCGAAGACGGCGATTGAGCCTGTTTCCGACAAGGCTGAGTATGCGATCCGGTGGCCCAATATCATCCGCATTGACCATGTGTACCGTCCGCGCCTGACCCTCGATCTGGACAAGGTGAAGGCCCTGGAGCTCAACGCCAGCCAGACCGCAAAGCTGGCCGAGCTTGCCCCCATTCTGGAGGGCAAGCCGGATGTCACCAAGATCGCCGAAATTGACCTGGAACGCCTGGCCCGCGAGTTCCGTATGCAGAAGATCGTCTTCGAGACGGCGCGGGACGTTTACGACCAGATGCAAAAGGACTGGAAGGGGAGCAAGGAGTTCCTGCTTGCCCAGCTCGTCCGCGTGGTCGAGCAGTTCATCGGATCGGGCAAGATCAGCATTACCCCGGCGCTCTTCCATCAGGATGAGCTCAAGCGCCGCCTGATCGTCACGCTCAACATGACCCGCGTGGTCCAGCATATCTGGGAGGCGATCCGCTTCGAGAACACCGAAGCGCTCGAGCCGGTCTTCGATCAAGACCACCCGATCCGCTCAACCGGCGACATGGGGACCTGGTACACCGGCAAGCCGTGTGAATCCACAAAGCGCTCACATATCAATTTCTGCGTCTATGACAGCACCTGGGAGGCTTCTGAGGCTTTCGAGCTGGACCGCAACCCGGCGGTGGCCGCCTGGGTGAAGAATGATCACCTCGGGTTCGAGGTGTTTTACATCTATAAGGGCGTGGTTCGGAAATACCGCCCGGATTTCCTCATCCGGCTGGCGTCAGGGAACACCCTCGTGCGAAACCAAGGGCATGGACACCGAGCAGGATCAGACTAAGCGCCGCTTTCTGGACGAATGGGTGAAGGCCGTGAACGCGCAC
>JALZID010000079.1 GCA_030860485.1 Pseudomonadota bacterium
TGTAACGGACTACCGGCGACCATCGTCGGGGACAGTAACAGCAACACGATCTTCGGGACCCCGGGCAATGATGTCATCCATGGCATGGCCGGAAACGACACGATCTTCGGGCTCAGCGGCGACGACGTCATTTGCGGTGGTCCGGGTCACGATAAGCTGTACGGCAATCGCGGTAACGACAAGCTGTTCGGAGGTGCGGGAAACGATGTCCTGCAGGGAGGAGCAGGCCGGGATCGCCTGTTCGGGCAAAGCGGCAACGACGCGATGAACGGGCAATCGGGTTCCGATCGATGCGACGGCGGAAGCGGTACCGATAAGGCCAGACGCTGCGAAAGGACGACCCGCGTGCCCTGACCCCGAGATCCGCCCGAAGCGCGTCGGAAGAGCGCCCGAGGGCGTGAAGGTGGCACCGGAACCCTATCCGCTGGACGTCGACCTGGTGGGGAACGTCTTCGAGTGGGTGGCCGACTGGGGGCCGCAATCTATGGGAACCTGTGCCCCCGATTTGTTCGGGACGGGTGATTTCAACTGCCTGGTCGGGGCCTCTAACGCAGCGGGTCCCGGCGCGCTTATCCGCGGCGGCGATTTCGGCACCACCGGCACCGGCCTCGGCGGCGGCGCGAGTGCCGGGGTCTTCGCGGTGAGTGGGTTCACTAACGCGTCGTTCGTGAACGAGAGCTCCGGGTTTCGTGCCGCCCGCTAGCCCGACTTAACAGATTCGGGGGACTACTGAGGTCCTAAGTGATTGATATCACTCATTGGGGCCTCAGTAGGTCTGCACTACACGGGTGTGGCTGACGTCACCTCGGCGGTCGTGATCTTGGGCGGCGGTTGGGCGGGCAGATCGAGCGCGAGTTTGTCCAACAGCAGCGTCAGCTCGGGCTCAGGCTGGGTGTAACGGGTGAGGACGAGCTCCCGACCGTCGGTGGTCGGAATGTACACATCGAGCATCTGCACGGCGGCAAACCTCTCGATCACACTGCGCGGGGTCAATCCCGGCGCCAGGAGGTGCAATCGTCGATTCAGCGTGACGTGCGAGCAATAAGCGAGGAAGGCGATGAACCGGGATTACACGGATGTAATGCTTTTGGGAGGTACAGGATGAAGATGTGTGCCTCGATGCGCCGATCGAGTTGATGGAACGGGACGGATAGCCAGATCCCCCTTGAGGTTTTTGAAGGCCTCTTCCACCGCAACGAGCTGCAAATAGAAGTGCCACAGCTTCGCGGGATCGGTTTCCGTGAGATTGGTGCGGAGGAGGTAACGACCCTCGCGCCGACGAGCTTGTCGGCCGACGAGTCTATCGGGCTTGTCACGGCGGAGCCGATAGCGGAACGCCTCTTTTTCGGCGAGCTCGACTGCGACCAGACGCCAGGCGGACGGGGCCTTTTGACGCCTTGAGGCGCATGGCGGTGGGAGGCGCAGGATAGAGACTCGGCCGCGGGACCTTGCCCCGCCCCATACAAGAAGGGTCAGCGCCACGGCCACGCGTCACAGGGGCAGGCGCTGGGATCACCGGCACTCCAAGCCGTCCTCGAAATCGCGCCCTGCGCTCTGGTAGGCGAGCCCCTTGGTCTTCTGCAGGTAGTCGTGGGCATCTGTGTAGTAGGCCGGTGACTACTTGATGACCTTCATTTCCACCCGCAATGTCATTCCGAGGGGAGCGGGGCGGCCCAAGGAATCTAGGCGTAGTTTACGCGTTTACTCCGAGATCCCTCGGAGTACCTCGGAATGACGGGCACTAGCCCGACTTAGCCGATTCGCCCCCGTTTCCCGGCTTTGGCGCAACGTCGCCCTCGTAACTATTTGTTTTGTAAAACCAGCAGCGCAACGAATCGGCGAAAATCGGCTGTCCTCATACCCGAAGGCTATGCCATCTGGGCGGAGGCGATGGAGCCGCTTTTGATGGAAATGATGGGGCAATGACACGCGGCGGGTGGTGGTCGAAACTTCACGGGGGCAGGCGCGTGGGATACCTCGGGTAGGCACGTGGCGCTCACACACTCTCAACTCCGCGAGCAATACGCCGCCCCCGATGGCAGCGTCGTGCCGGCGATCGGGGTATAGGAAACTAAACGCCCCTTTTTTCGTCGACAAGAAAGGTATTGCTGGATGTGGCGCACCGTTTTGGCCTCGGCCTCGTAGATCACCGGCCGCCGGTTCTCGACGTCGTAACCCAAGGGCGGCACGCGCCCTATCCACATTCCTTTACGCTTGGAGGCTGCGATCTTGTCGCGGATACGCTCGCCGGCAATCTCGCGCTCGACAACCCGGCAGAATAGTGAGGTTGCACAGCCGTAAGCGACCCGAAGAGTGCCGGCTAAGGCACTGTAAGCCCGGTTTGCGGGCCTCGGGTGGACCACGGGGTGGTACTCGCTGCGCCGCCCCCGCCAACCCGCGACTCAGCGCTGAAACAACCACTCCGCACCGCGAAGCCGGCTGAGACCCACTGCGCTCAACATGACCTTGTCAGGCGACACCCGCCAATCGCGTCGAGGGGGATGAGGGACCCGCGGCCGAGGCTAGTGTCCGCTGTGCTGCCCGCTCCATTGACTCCCGGAATCCTTCGTCCCGTGCAAAAGCACCCCATACATCGTCGCCGGGCGGCAGGCCTTGGAAAAATGCAAAGAAAGGCACGAGCAGCGGCGTCAGGCCCAGCCTGTCCGTGATCTCCGTGAGACGGCCCAGGTAGCCCCAGTCCCGGTTCCCTCCCCGCCACCTGTGGCAGGATTCATAGATAAAATACGCCACGGCCCCGGCCGTTTCCACTCTGACCTTCGGCACGTCCTCGCGAATGGTATTGGATGCATGGCGCCTATAGTCGACGAGGGGCTTGTCTATAAAATGAATGTGCTTTCCCCGCGCCAGCACGCGCAGGAAGAACTCCAGATCGTGGGCATAGCGCAGTCCCGAGAAACAACCGATCTCGTGGAACAGGGATCGCCGCGCACAAATGTTCGACGTCGTCATCAGAAAATTACCGTTCACGAGTGCCAGGGACAGGTCGCCGATCTCCTGGTAGAACGCCTTTCCCCGTTCGTGCCACCGATTGTGGATCGGATCGCCCTCTTCATCCACAAAATTAAGCGCCGTGGTCACCACAGCGACAGCCGGGTCGTTTCTGAAAACCTGAAGACAATCGGCGAGACGTTCCGGATGGTAGGCGTCATCGGAGTTCAGGATGGCGACAAACTCGCCCCTGGCCCTATGGATCGCGGCGTTCAATGTGTAATGGGCGCCCTGGTTGGGATGAGACCAGAACACGATCTCGCGCCTGGCCGCCGCAAGGGCACGCACTACGGCAACGGAGCCGTCGCACGATCCGTCGTCAACGACGATTATCTCCAATGGTTGCGCGGATTGGGCGAAGACGCTTTCGAGCGCGTGGCCTACATAGCGCTCGTGGTTGTAGAGCGGAATTAATAACGGAAACGCTGCCGTCGTTGTACGTATTCGCTTTCATCGGGATTGAAGCATAAGAAAGTCGAAGGTGTGTGTCAAAGGCGGTCATGGCACCCGGCCATGCCTGAGCCGCCGCCACAGTCGGTCCGCGGCGCGATGAAGCAGCCGCACCGGTGCCATCATCTCCCAGGAGGTCGATTGTAGGAGAGTCATGACCTCTGCCAGCTTCTGTCGAGCCGACACGGGGCTGTCGGCGCCGGGCCGGGACCCCGGCGTAGCGCGTTCGCGCCGGCCCCGCAGCGCTCGCGTAGCCTTCCAAGAGGTGGAACGGGTCAGCCCGACCAGTATCGCGTCGAGCCTGGCCGACAACGCCTCCTGCTCGCGTTCGAGGCGTCGCAGCTCGGCCTCGGCGGTATCGAGTTTGCCCTGCTGGTTCAGTGCAAACCCGTACACGCCGGTCTTCAGATCGACCGGGACCGACAAAGGCGCCTCGACGAAACGCGACCCGTCCCGTCCATGGGACGCAGCGCCGCCCGCTACACCCCGGCGCACCCTCTCGGTGGCCGCAGCCGTTTTGGCGTCCATGGCCTGCAGCAACGCCCCGTAGCGGGCGGCCTGAAGGTCGAGCGGGTAACCTTCTTCGATGGTCTCGCGGGCCGCCCGAGCCATCGCCGCTACCCGCCCCGAATCGAACAGCAATTCCGTCACGGCCCCGGCCATGGCCACGGTCTCGAAGCCCTGGATCATCCGACCGTTCACCCCGTCGGTGATGGTGTCGGGAATGCCGCCCACGCCGAAGGCGACCGGCGGCGTGCCGCAGGCCATGGCCTCCAGCATCACATTTGGCTGGTTGTCCTCGCGCGATGGCAGGACGAAGACATCGGCGGCACAGTAGGCGGTAGCGAGCCGTGTATCGTCGTCGATCAGGCCGAGCTCGTGGATCGGATAATCGGCCGCGGCCAGATCCGGCGTCGACCGTCCGAACGCCAGCACCCGGATACCCCCCGAGCCCCTGAGGGCCTCGATGCGGGCGTCGGCGCGCATGTGCCGCAGCACCTCGGCCAAGTGGTCGAATCCCTTGCGATGCTCGTCGTTGTTATAGGCGCCGAACAATAGCGTCTTGACCCCGGGATCGAGCCCGATCGCGGCCTTGGCGGCGTCTTTGACGCCCGGCACGAAGACATCGGTCTCGATGGAGTTGGGGATCACCGTCACCCCGCCTTCCCGGAACACGCCGCTCTCTGCCGCGCAACCGCCGAGCCATCGTGTCGGCGCCACTGCCGTCACGTTCGGCTGGGCGAACAGCCGGCGCTTCCAGCGCAGCACGGCCGCGGGCAAGTCGAGGGAGTTATCGCGGAGTTGAGGGCAGTCGTGGCAATCGGCCGCATATCCTCTGCAACCGGCGGAGTAGTGACAACCGCCCGTGAAAAAATTCATGTCGTGAAGCGTCAAAACCACCGGTTTGCCCAGAGCAGCGATCTGGGCGATGCCATGAATCGAAAGGAAGTGCGACACCCAATGGATGTTGAAGGCGTCGTAAGCTTCGAGCAGGCCTGAATCGGCCAGCGCGTATCCGACCAACTGCGGCGCGAATAGGGTATTGGAGACGGCGGTCCGCCGCTCGCGGACATAGCGTTCGTTGAATAATCGCAGGGCGGTGTCGTCCATCGCATTTTCCGGATCGGACTTCACCCGGCGTCGGACGGCCACACAGCCGGCCATGCCCGGATCGGGCTGCAAGCAGACCAGGTCCACCGCATGACCGCGCCGCGACAGGCCGGCGATCAGACGCCGCATCGCCCTCGATGCCCCGCCATGTGCGGCATCGGTACCGAAAACCGCAATCCTCATTGATTCACTCCGCGCGCGCCTCTGCATCGCCGGTATGGCCGCCCCGTCACGAACGCCGAGGCGTGCCGCTCAAGGATAGGAACTGTACTGCCACTCTGCAACGGTCGGTCATCAGTCTATACTGGGCCTCGAGGCGCGCGAGGCGTTGCGGGTGATACGGACGGACACGGGGGTGCTTTCCACCCGCGCCATGGCGCCACCGATGCATCGCGGCGCCGGCGTCGGCCGACGACCGCTCCGGGCCTTGAATCGCGGCGTCCCGCCCGCATGCTACCTTCCGGTATTTCGACATCGCGGAGCAGACGACATGAGGCTCGACAAACTCACTGCCAAGTTCCAGAACGC
Source organism: Pseudomonadota bacterium (assembly GCA_030860485.1). NCBI lineage: Bacteria > Pseudomonadati > Pseudomonadota > Pseudomonadota bacterium. The sequence goes on from JALZID010000079.1 coordinate 5,599, forward strand.
GCTCGCCGACGCGCAGAGTCTCGCCGTCGGGCGCGATCACCAGTTCATCGAGCCGTTGCACGTCATGGCGGCGCTCCTGGATCAGCAGGGCGGCACGGCGCGCCACCTGCTCGGCGCGGCCGGGGTCGACGTCAAGGGATTGCGCTCGCGGGTGTTCGGGGCGTTGGGTCGCCTGCCGCGGGTCGAAGGGACGGGTGGCGAGGTGCACCTCTCGCGCGACCTCGAAAAGCTCCTAAACCTTTGCGACAAATACGCCCAGGAACGCCAGGATCAGTTCATCGCGAGCGAGGTTTTCCTCCTCGCCGCGAGTGAAGACCGCGGGCAACTGGGCGAGATCCTGCGCCAGTCGGGTGCCGACAAGAAGCGCATCGCCCATGCCATCGACACCGTTCGCGGCGGGCAGACCGTCGATGACCCGAACGCGGAGGAGAGCCGCCAGGCGCTCGAGAAATATACAATCGATCTCACGGCAAGGGCCCGCGAGGGCAAGCTCGATCCCGTCATCGGGCGCGACGACGAGATCCGCCGCACCATCCAGGTCCTGCAGCGCCGCACCAAGAACAACCCGGTCTTGATCGGCGAGCCCGGCGTCGGTAAGACCGCCATCGTCGAGGGGCTTGCGCTCCGCATCGTGAACGGCGAGGTCCCGGAGAGCCTGAAGGACAGACGGCTGCTCGCCCTGGACCTGGGGGCGGTCATCGCCGGCGCCAAGTTCCGTGGCGAATTCGAGGAGCGGCTCAAGGCGGTCTTGAACGATCTGGCCAAGCAAGAGGGCCGGATCATCCTCTTCATCGATGAGCTGCATACCATGGTCGGTGCGGGCAAGGCCGAGGGCGCGATGGATGCCGGCAATATGCTGAAGCCGGCGCTGGCCCGTGGCGAGCTGCACTGCGTGGGCGCGACGACGCTCGACGAATATCGTAAATACGTCGAAAAAGACGCGGCGCTCGAGCGGCGTTTTCAGAAGATCCTGGTCGATGAGCCAAACGTCGCGGACACCATCGCCATCCTGCGCGGGCTGAAAGAGCGCTACGAGGTGCACCACGGCGTGCAGATCACCGATCCCGCGATCGTCGCCGCGGCCACGCTGTCGCACCGCTACATCACCGACCGACAACTGCCGGACAAGGCCATCGACCTCGTGGACGAGGCCGCGAGCCGCATCAGCATCGAGATCCACTCGAAACCGGAAGAGCTGGACCGCCTCGAACGGCGCCTCATCCAGCTCAAGATCGAGCGCGAGGCCCTGGCCAAAGAGACCGACGACGCCTCGAAGAAACGGCTCCATGATCTGGAAGGAGAGATCGCGCGACTCGGGCGCGAATTCGCGGATCTGGAGGAGATCTGGAAGGCCGAGAAGGCGGCGGTGCACGGGGCGCACACCATCACCGAACGTTTGGAAGCGGCCCGGCTCGAGCTCGACCACGCCCGGCGCGCGGGCGATCTGGCGCGCATGTCCGAGCTGCAATATGGGCGCATCCCGGAGCTGACGAAAGAGCTGGAAAAGGCCTCCCAGATCGACCTGAAGGGGATGAGGCTCCTGAGGAACAAGGTCACCGAGGAAGAGATCGCCGAGGTGGTCTCGAAATGGACCGGTATCCCGGTCTCGAAGATGCTCGAGGGCGAGCGTGACAAGCTCCTGCGGATGGAGGAGGCCCTGCACCGGCGCGTGGTCGGCCAGGACCAGGCGCTCAAGGCGGTGGCCGACGCCATCCGCCGCGCCCGCGCCGGGATCTCCGATCCGAACCGCCCCTACGGCTCGTTCCTGTTTCTGGGCCCGACCGGGGTCGGCAAGACCGAGCTCTGCAAGGCGCTCGCGGAGTTCCTGTTCGACACCGAGGAGGCCATGGTCCGGATCGACATGTCCGAGTACATGGAGAGGCACACGGTGGCGCGCCTCATCGGGGCGCCTCCGGGGTATGTGGGCTACGAGGAGGGCGGGTACCTGACCGAGGCGGTGCGCCGCAAGCCGTACTCGGTCCTGCTCCTCGACGAGGTCGAGAAGGCTCACCCCGAGGTCTTCAACGTGTTATTGCAGATCTTGGATGATGGCCGGCTCACGGACGGGCACGGCCGCACGGTGGATTTTCGGAATACCGTCGTGGTCATGACCTCGAACCTCGGCTCGCAGTTCATCCAGGAGATGGCCGGCGAAGAGAACTACGAGGCCATGCGCACCGCCGTGATGGACAGCGTCGCTCAGTTCTTCCGGCCGGAGTTCGTGAACCGCATCGATGAGGTGGTGGTCTTCCACTCGCTGCAAAGGGATCAGATCCAGGCCATCGCCGAGATCCAGGTGCGGCACCTCGCCGCCCGCCTGCGCGCGCAGGACATCGAGTTGGTGATGACACCGGCCGCGCTCGCGACACTCGGTGAGGCCGGATTCGACCCGGTGTATAGCGCCCGTCCCTTGAAGCGCGCGATCCAGACCCAGGTCGAGACACCGCTCGCCCGCGAGCTACTGGCGGGCCGCTTCGGGCCGGGCGACACGGTCCGGGTCGAGGTGCGCGACGGCCGCCTGGTCTTCGAGCGGGAAGCGGGTCCGAGGGCGGCGTCAACGGGATAGCCGCCCTCGACCAGGCCGAGCGGATCGCGATCGCAGCGGGGTGGCGGTCCGGTCCCCTCCCCTGCGGAGCGGGGGGGTTAGGGTAATGGTATGGACTCCTCCCCTCCCTAACGGCATCGTGATGTGCCAGAGTGGAAGATGAAACGACCACTTCAACGAAGAGGAGGAGTCCGGTATGTACAGTACGACAATCGGGTTGGACATTGCAAAGAACGTCTTTCAGGTCCACGGGGTGGATGCAAAGGGTAACGTGGTGCTGCGCAAGGTGCTCAAGCGACGGCAGGTGTTGGAGTTTTTCGCCAACCGGACGCCTAGCCTCATCGGGATGGAGGCCTGCGCCGGGGCGCATTATTGGGCACGGGAGCTCGGGAAGCAGGGGCATGAAGTCAAGCTCATCAGCCCGCAGTTCGTCAAGCCCTATGTGAAGGGGAACAAGAACGACGCCAACGACGCGGAGGCGATCTGCGAAGCCGTCGGGCGTCCCAACATGCGCTTCGTGCCGGTGAAGACTGCCGAGCAGCAAGATGTCCTGGCCCTGCACCGGGTACGCAGTGGGTTGGTGAAGGAGCGGACCGCCCAGGCCAATCGGCTGCGCGGCTTGTTGGGCGAGTACGGGATCGTCATCGGCAAGGGCTTGGCCCAGCTGCGCAAGCGCTTGCCGGAGATCTTGGAGGACGCCGAGAACGACTTGAGTGACTTGGTGCGGGCGTTGTTCGCCGATCTGCACGGGCGGATCTTGGCGCTCGACCGGCAAGTCGCGGCGTACGGGGACAAGCTCAAGACGCTGAACCAGAAGAGCGCGGTGTGCCGCAGGATCGGCCAGGTGCCGGGAGTGGGGCCGATCACGGCGACGGCGATGGCCGCCTCGCTCGGCGATGGTCAGGCCTTCGAGACGGGGCGGCAGGTCTCGGCGTGGCTCGGTCTGGTGCCCGGGCAGCAATCGAGCGGCGGGAAGCCGAAGCTTATGGGCATCAGCAAGCGCGGCGACACCTATCTGCGCACCCTGCTCATCCATGGGGCACGGGCGGTGGTGCGAGCCGCCACCAAGAAGCATGACGCCCCGAGCCGCTGGATCAACGCGTTGGTCCAGCGGCGCAACGCCAACATTGCCGCCGTGGCGCTCGCCAACAAGAATGCTCGGGTGATCTGGGCGCTCTTGAGGCGGGGGGAGGACTACCGGGCGCCCGTGTGCGCCAACGCCTGAGCCCGTCAAGATGCGATCCGTAGCGTATGTCCTCCCGAGCCCTCGTGATCCCACACCAGGACGGTACGCCCAAGCACCGGCAGGGCTACCGTCCCTGGCAGTGGATCCCGGCCGTTCCCTGGCCGGGATGACGATGGACAGCCGAGGTCTATCGATGCGGGTTCAAGATGACAGAGGACTAGTACACGACGCGCCGAGCGTATTCGAGAGTCACTCTCCACCCAGTTGCGGAGCATTTCATCGCGATGGCAAACCGGTCGGACCGGTGTTTTCAGAAATCCGTTACCCCCAGGGGCCTTCGAGGCCGGTAGGGTGATTGAGATGAAGACACGCGGAAATCCATCAGGGCCAGAGGCGACCAAGGCCTCACCAACAGGCCGGATATATGG